>CAYMIY010000007.1:0-37691 GCA_964390735.1 uncultured Gammaproteobacteria bacterium | reverse complement strand
TCGATAAATTAATTGGCCGGAAAGTCATATTTTCATTTGAGCTTGTTTCAACCAAAGAACAAGGCATACGCTACATTGTAAAAACAACAGAAGATGAAGCAAATATTGTCTGGCATACTATTGTTTCGTATCTGCCCCACGTTCGCGTTAAAGAAATACAAGAGTATGTACCGCAAAAAACAAATTTGCTCAGGATCATTGAATTCAAGCTCAGGAAGCATTATGCCTTTCCACTGGCAAAACAAAACCTTTTGGAAGAACATGATCCGGTTGCATATATTACCGGCATGATGACAAAACTTTCCCCGGGGGAGCTGGTATCGCTGCAAATTGTTGTTTCGCCGACAAAAAAGAGTGAAACTTCTCTTCTGTCACAAAAGATCCTCAACAATGAAGACGTTTTGAGATACCTCAACGCATTTCGAATGCCTTCATATCTGAAACCAATCTCAATGTTGATGCAGGGATTAATCAAACTTATTCAGCTTTCAGGAAAGGAAATATTGTCGGTTGTGACTGAAATAGCACATGGTTCATCAAACCGTCAGATATACGCATACAACCATGAGATGTATCAGCAGCAAATTCGGGTAGCGCATATTCGCCCCGCAAGAATGTTAAGCGCATTTGAGCAGGAAGCCGTCAAAGCAGTTCAGGAGAAAATAGAGCAACCGTTATTTGAGGCGAGTATACGAGTATTGATCACTATGAATAGCAAAACTGATCTCAAACAACGCATTCGCGGTATTACATCTTCGCTTGCTCCTTTTTCAGTACCCAATTACCAAGCGTTCTCTACAAAGCAGAATACTCCTTTTCCACTGGTAAACAGCATTAAACAATTTACATACTCACGCAGGCTATTATCATTGTTTACGAATGCCAGTTCAACCCTGCTTTCTGTTTCCGAATTAGCCGACCTGTATCATTTCCCATTCATGCAAGTCACACAAACAGAAAATATCGTCAAAGCGCACAGCAAAGAGCTACCGGCTCCGCTTTCATTAAAAAAAGATATTGCAATGATTGACAGTGTATTTGCAAAAAATACCTATAGTGGTACTACGACTATGATTGGATTACGGCCGGATGAACGCAGAAGGCACATGTATATTATCGGAGCAACCGGAACAGGGAAATCAACCATGCTTTTATCGATGATTGAACAGGACCTGAAACGAAATAAAGGATTAGCTGTCGTTGATCCTCATGGAGAGTTAGCGGAAGCGGCGCTTGCATGTGTACCAGAAGATCGAATAAATGATGTTATATATTTCAATCCTGATGATCTGAAGTTTCCTATCGGTATAAATCTTATGGAATTAACACCGGGACTTGATGAGGAAGATACACTTCGAGAAAAAGAATTTATAGCTGAAAGCGTCATATCGCTATTCAGAAAAGTATTCTCCAGCGCAATGATTGGAAATCCTCATAGGATTGAATATATTTTGAGAAATACAATTCATACTGCCTTTACCGTAGAAAATCCAACTCTTTTTACTATCTTTGATTTATTAAACAATCCGGTGTTTCAGAAGAAGGTCGTCAAGAACTTGCAAGATGAGAATCTAAAAAACTTCTGGAAATATGAATTTGGAAAAGCCGGAGATTATCAAAAGGTGAAAATGGTTTCTCCGGTAACTGCGAGAATCGGACGATTTCTTTTCTCGCCATCGGCCAAACGAATACTAGAGCAAGAAAGGTCAACCATAAACTTTGACGAAATTCTCAACGGCAAAATACTGATCTGCAATTTGGCAAAAGGGAAACTTGGTGAAGACACATCGCAAGTATTAGGAATTATGGTGCTTAATAAATTACAGTTAGCAGCCTTAAATCGGGCACGTATCAATTCCGAAAACAGAAAGGACTTTTACCTCTATGTTGATGAGTTCCAAAACTTCGCGACAAAAAGTTTTGTTGAAATGTTATCAGAATCCAGAAAGTATAAGCTCAATTTGATAATAGCTGAACAATCTACTTCTCAACAAATAGAAAGAAACTTGACGTATATCATACTTGCCAATGTAGGCACAGTAGTCACATTTAAAAGTGCCAATCCTGAGGATGAAAAGCTTATGCTTCCGCAGTTTTATCCATATATAAAACAAGGGGAAATAATGAACTTACCCGCCTATCATTTTTATATGAAAATATCAGCATTACATCCGGAAGAACCATTCTCAGGTGAAACCATCATAATCAAACATGATGATGACAAAGAAAAACTTACACAGTTTATTGAGGCTTCAAGGAAGAATTACGCGATGGTGTATACCAAACACCAGATCGAGCAGAAAAAAGTTCAAGTAAGCGAAGAGGAAAAGAAACGTGATAGTAAGACAAAAGGAAAGCAAAAAACTGGTATCAATGGGGTATTACCTGAGTTTGAAAACAGTGCATAAACTGGAGGCACGGGCGCCTACAGTTTTTTAGTATTTTTGAACCTAAATTTTATATTTTTTTTGCTTCTTTATATCTTATATACATATAAGAGGATAAAAATACCCCTGACAGAAAAGTAAATTACAACTATGCTATTACCAAACATAACCAATAAACAAAAAGAAATACTCTTTCAGTTATACAGATTTCGCTTCCTCCGCACCCATCAGCTTCAATATATACTGGGCCACAAAAACCCCAAGCGCATACAGGCCTGGCTAAAGGACTTACGGGAAAAGAAGTATATTAAAACAGATTACGATCCACGGTCATTTATCGAAAACACCCAAGCTGCTATCTATTATCTCGCTCCACGATCAATTCATATTTTGACGGAAAATAAAAATTGTGACCCTTCTATATTGAAACGGATATATAAAGAGAAAACCCGCAAAAAGAAATTTATTGATCATTGCTTGGCTATTGCCGATGTGTACGTCTTTTTCCTCTCACAAAGGGCAAAAAGCGAAGAACTTTACTTTTTTACTGAAAGTGATTTGCTGCGATTTGACTATTTCCCTGATCCTCTGCCGGCAGCATACATTTCAATTAAGACAGAAAAGGGAATCCGTAGATATTTCCTTGACCTTTTTGATGACTATACTCCTCCTTTTGTTTTCCGGAGCCGGTTCAAACAATATCTTGAATATTTTGAGGAAGGAAAATGGGAGGAAAATACGAATGACAGCCCTTTTCCATCTATTCTTTTTATTTGTCCGAATAAACGATTGAAGAATCACACGTATTTTTATACGAAGGCTGTTTTGGATAAAACATTTACTGATGAAGTAGCGTTGTTTTTAACGACAAAGGAAATATTAGAAAATAACAACGCTCATGGTGAAATTTGGCAACGGGTGGAATAAAATAAGAGCCGGGACAGTGGGGGCATGTAACTGATGTCCCCACTAGTCCCTTATGAATTACTCTTGATCAAGGCGGCCTAAAATATAATCAGCCGCTTTGCTGGCTCTTGCAGCAGCGTAAATAATAAGCTTTTTATCGGCTTTCAAAACTCTTAACCATGCTTGCAGATAAGCTGTGTTATTATCTATCACACTGTTATCAATACGGGCCTCAGCACATAAGAACGCGCTACCGAGTTCAGCAACTAACTCCTCTTTGCTATAGTCATGACTACCAAAATCAAAGTTAGTTTTCTCGTCAGCATGCCGGTTTAACCGTGTCTTATGGCCGGTTGAGTGTACAAACTCATGAAACAATGTTGAATAATATTCCGCTGAGCTCATAAAACTCGCTTTTGCTGGCATATGAATAATGTCCCGCGAAGGAGAATAAAACGCCCTAGGCTGCGTTGTATGCAGTATTTCAGGCATTGCAGTATATCCCTCTACAATCTTCTTACAAAGGGTTACCGATTCTATTTCACTCTCAACCCCATCAGCAAACTTTATTCCTTCAGTCTGGTCGAGATTGAAAACTGTATAGTATTGTAAGCAGGGAATATATGTTTTCTCCTGTTCCTGTCCTTCTGCTGTATTTTCCTCGGTACGTTCAATCAACTTCCAGAACATGATCGGTGTTCCTTGCTCTCTCTTTTTCACATACCCGCCTAATTCCTTTGCTTGTCTAAAGGTCAGCCAGTATGGAGAACTGAACTCATTCATTGTAAGCATGAGTAAGTTAATGCCATGATATTGTTTCCTGCTTACAAAATTTCTCGGAACCTGAAACTTCCAAGGTTTTTTCCATGGAATATATCCTTCTTCCATTTTTGCTATTATTCTGTCTGTTATTACTTCGTATGCTTTCATTTTTTCACCTCCCCCCTGTTTAGTTTTGCCGGGCAATGCCCTTGCCCGGCATACTTGCAACTGCATACAAAGGGTGTGAATAAAAGCAAGGAGGAATACGGCTGAGGAACGAAGCCGTAGGAAATCCTTGCTTTTAGAGAGGGCTTTGCCCTTTTTCCTTAGAAAATGAAGTCTATAAAATGAGGATTATTATCGGCTAGTCTTGAGACTATTTATCTTCTTTACTGTGGAAGATTCGAGGGCAGTCTCTAATCTTTCACTAACTGTGGCAAATAAGGATTCTTTATTCAATATTCCCATGTTTATGATTGCTAAATATTCCTCACGAGTCATACTTAATGGCAATTCAAGTAAAAATAATGCTGATTCAGGAATGCCAACTTCGAGTCGTTTTAATAATTTATCGATCTCCTGTTCATCCAGCATCTGACCAGGGAAGATTAAAGTTGCAATTTTGAAGGCCGATCGAATTTGGAATCGAGTCAAATCAGCAATGCTACGAATATCTCCATATTCAATATTTCCTAAATATGGGTTTTTTGACTTAAAGTTCGCTTCTATAGTCTCAGTAGGCACTCCGTGAACCCAATCATATAAAACTGCCGCTCTTTTACATCGAGCATAATATTTTAAATCTTCTCCATAAGGAACGAACCTTTGCAATAATCGTATAATTTCACTCCCATACCTGCTAGCAGCATCTCTAGGCCGAACTGCTTCGGAAGTACCTTTCTTAAACATTGGGGTATATGACTCATCTGACTCCGGAAGTGCTTGAACAACTGCCATAAATCCTTCAGCAGTTAAAGTTCCTTGTGGATAACTTTTTAATAATTCGACAAGGCGCAGAGCTGACTTGAAAGAAAGTACTGATTCTCCGCATGCTCTACCTAAGAGTGTTAAATGAACAAAACCGTTTTCTTCTTCAACCAAACCAAGATTATTCATTTGATCATAGAGGTCTTTCATTCTAAGTTCAGTTTCTTTATACCAATCTGGACTATTCCTGCTTTTGACATATCCGCCATAAGTATTTACAAGGAGTGTGAGTAATTCACTTTTAGGAATATCCTTAAGCTGCGCCAACAATCGAATAATCCAAGTATCAAGTTCTTCCATTTTAAAAGATGAGTTTAGATTATCTAATGCCCCAAGAACATATTTTGAAAAAAGAGTTTCGATATTGCTTCCCTCATCGGCAAGAATGATTGATTTTCCCTGTTCGTTAAATCCAACACGCCCGGCTCGGCCTGCCATATTTTTATATTCAGCGATGGTAAAAGGTCGTCCATCTTCACCAACAAACTGTTGTTCTGCCAAAATAACCGTTGAAGCTGGAGTATTAAGACCTGCGGCAAGGGTCGTAGTTGCTGCCAAAACTTTTACCTTACTATTTGGATTTCTAAATGTGCGTTCTACGACTGTTCTTTCTTCTCTGCTCAAGTTAGAATTATGAAAACCAACTCCGCCATTTAGGCTATTTTTTAGATTTTGTGATGTGGATGATGAAGTGTTTTTGGGTAATCCTCTAATTTCCTCAATTGCTGACTCAAGCCCAAGTTCTAATGATAGGTATAGCGCACATCCCTTCGCATTACCACGCCGATTGCGAAAAACGATGATCTTTTCGCCTTTATCTACTAATTTTTTGACTAGCGGCACAATCATATCTTGCGCTTGAGGTTTATCTTTACGCACATATATTGCACCTGCATCTAAAAGCTGAGTCTCTTTAATGCTTCCATCTACATCAATAAACTTAAATCGGCCTGTTCTATCCATAACCCCTTCAATCAATGGAACTGGTCTTTGTGTGTGCACTAGTTTTTTACACCCCAACCAATCTTCAAAATAGTTACTGTTTCCAATAACGGCAGAAAGAACAATCAACTGTGGAGATATGCCTCGAGCCCGAGCGATAATAACATGTGTAAGCAAAAGTTCAACCGTAATACCTCTTTTTGGGTCTGTAATAAACTGTGCCTCGTCCAAAACAATTAACCCTGTGGTATTTAAAACAGAGGGGATACTGACTGAGAGATTGAGAAACATTTCATACGTTAGGAATGCAATATCATATTTCCCTTTAATAAAATCATCGTTTTGGTCTTGGTAATCTCCTGTACATCTTATAACTTTATAGCCCAGTTTCTTTTCGTATAATTCATAAAATTGATCATATTTTTCATTCACCAATGCTCGGTAAGGAAGAAGGAAAACTGCTTTACGTCCATCAAGGATTGTTCGGATGCTTGCAAGTTCACCGATAACAGTTTTTCCTGAACTGGTTGGAGCAATTGCCAATAATGAATCACCATCAAGGATACGATATTCATTTATCGCACTCATCTGTAGATCATTTAATCCTTGACTGAATTGTACTTTCCATTCATTGAGCAGATTATTTGGGAATCCGAACTTAGATAAATCATCAATATTTTTTGTAATTTTTATTTCTTTTGTATTAGGGAAAGCTGCAAAATACTTCTCTCCTGCTTTTAATGATGGAAGGATCAAACCGCCCTCAATATTATTAAGAAGTACAGGAGTTTGAACAACTCCAATTCTACTTGCCTCAGTTCTCACAATCTCCATAATCGAGTTCATTGCAATCAATAAGTTTATTTTATCTTCTGGACTCTGCAATGTATCCAGAATTGCTTTTGTCAAAATTCCATGTCCAGTAGTACCCAATTCATACGATGGCTCGTCAAAATTCGATGCAGCAATAATGACCTTTCCTTTCCCGGCAAGCGCCTTAAGCGGGTTACCCATACTCTTTGCTATTGGTGCGCTGTCTAATACCTTTGCATTTGCCCCACCACTAAAACAACAATCGAGAATACATAGAATTGATTTTGCTTTACTTTGTCTGAATAAATCGGCCAATTCTTGCATCGAAACTGTTGTATTAATAAGATCGGTCAACAGGGTATCATGAGCGGCAAGTCTATGATCAGGTGATCCGTGACCAGAGTAGAAGAGGATTATCTCATCATCCTCTGTAGCGCTTTCAAGCGTTTCTTTCAATGCGCGTTTAATATTATTTAAATCTGCATTGGCCGCTGTTAACAATTCTGCTTGCATTGCCGGAAGAGTATCGCTAAATAAAGCCCACAAAGCCAGTGCATCTCGTCCTGCACCGGCAAGATTTTTAATATCCCGATCAATGTATGTGTTTACTCCAATAAATTTTCCAATGAGTGCCATATTTTTAAAAATTATCTGAACATTATATAAGATATTGTTTATTAGAGAAACTTATGGTAACGTATTATTACTTAGTATTTCTTATAATAAATATGCTGCCCACACCGAAGTTTAAGCATGATGATCAAGTGACATGGCCTCCATTACTGCCTTTATATGTCGTTGCGAAAATTCTCTGCTTGAGTCCATGGACGCTAAGACAATGGGATAATCAAGGAAAACTTGTTGCCTTAAGGGTAGGAAGCAGAAAAGACCGAAGGTATAAAAAGGAGGATATTATTAAAATTGTGCAGGAAGGGCTAGTGGCAAACAACAAACACATCCAAAAGTTAGTGAATTACTAATTTAGGGCTCTTTTTGGGAAAAAAAATGAACTAACGCATTTCGTAGCATTACTGACATGAAATCCTGCTTTTCCTATCTGAGCAGGAGACTAGAGGCAGAAGTATTTTATTGAAGCTAAGTATAGCGCATTTTAAGACATAAAATATCAACTGCAGACTAATAAATCACGAAAAACCCCACCGTCTCCATGGGTGGGGTTATTAAATGCGATTGAAAGAGCTCTGAGCCCGACGGAAAGTGGTTAGGACATGATCGGCTGGATGAGCCTTCGGCGCAAGCTTTGCGCCAACAGGCGCTCCGCTTCGGAGAGATCCTTAGCATACTCAAGTCGTAGGTAGACATTGGATTTGCTAAGCGGTCTTTCCAATGCGCCTGCTTGTACACCGTCACGGATGTCGTAGAGCCAGTCGAGATTGGCACTCTCATGCTCTCGACCTTCATACCTCCGTTCAAATTCGGTGATTTCGTCAGCGATCAACCGAAGGACGAGCACTGCCTCCTCAGGTGTGACAGTGACTCTGCCACTAAGGTCAGTCAACTCGTACACTGGGTCGCCAGCCGGTGTTTTGTTGATTACAGCGAAGCGCTCATCACCGCGCACGCCGACTTTAACATTGGGTAGGGCTGTGGAGCTAAAGGTGAAGCCTTGCTGCTCAAGTTCTGAAAGAACCTGTCGCGTCCGCTCGTTCATCGTACTGCCCTGCGAATGATAGAACCGATATTCCCTTGGCTCCTCGCAGGTGTCCAGATTGACAGCGCAAACTAGCCATGTCATGAAATGCCTCCTTGTGCGATAACTTCTACAAATCTCTGCCGACGATCTCCATATCCTTTACTTTCTACCCATTAAAGTAAAGACTACGGAGAGAGAAAAGACGAGCTGTCTTATCTTCTTTCTCTCCGCAATCTCAGACATGGGTAAAAGTCAATATTACTTTCCGTTGGATTTCAATGTGCAAATTCTCCATAACCGCGAGAAACGGATTGCTAACGATCAATGAAAGCGCAAATAGCCTCAAACGACCGTTTGCAATACCCATAATTATACCAAAAACAAGTATGAAAGTCAATAACTATGGGATATAGCCGTAATGAGTCAATAGCTTGGTAAAGCTCAGTAATAGTAGTAAATTCACTCGGTCAGCGTACGTAACAAGGAAAAGAGGAAGTATCGGAGGCGCTTCTTCTCACATCTAAGGGAGATGGATCAGACGGAAGAGCAGATCCAAGCGGTCATGGCTCAGATGCTGCCTGGCCATCCAAACAAAGAACAACGCATTCAACAATGCAGCAATTATGCTTTAATTAGCCCTACTTTCTCAGCTGTATCGAAAACTGCCGTCACCGGATCACTTCTATATTTATCAAGATCAACTCTACTTAACATTCTCAACTGGTTAACATAAGGATAAAACAGTTTTGCTGCCGGAATTCTAAATCGCTGATCATAATGATTAAATGACCTTCTCAATGCCACATCTCTTAATCCTTCTGGTACAGTAAGATATTTCCCAGTAAAAGGTACTGGAACTTTACTGAATACACCTCGTAAAGTATCCGTATGATCTAACTCTTGAACGGTTACAACTTCTGGAATAGCGAGCGCTTCTTCCGGTAGCGGTCTATAACCGTGAAAGTAATTTCCTTTTGCTATAAGGTCAATTGTTGCTTGTGGTATATCAGGATGTGCAGGAGAAAATACGTCGTGTACCCATGCAGAGGCTCTTCTTCCATGTTCTGCAAGTGCCATTTCTTTTATATCAGCTGCTTCCACTGTGTCTACCGTCCGTTGTGTATCATGAGTAGCCAGACTCCAACGTACAGCATCTTTATTTAATGGTCGACCTAAGCGTTGTTCTTCACGATTCATTACTTGTTCTCCAAATACCATCAATAATGCAGAGTGAGCCATATCATGTCGTGCATTAAATGCTAAATCTGGATTTGCATACCACTGCGGTTGTGGTCTATACCTTTCCAATAGTCCTCTTGATGGAATTTCGCCTGATAAATGGGGAGCAAGTTCCTGCTGTAACTCTTCAGTTGTCAGTTTTCTCGTAAAACGTTCTTTATAAATATCTGGGACAAAACCCCCTGCTTCTGACATAAGCATATTATATCATTACAGCCGCTCTCCTATTTATTGAGGTAAATCTTTTTCTCGCGCAGCTTTGAGTGCCTTTGTCCACCAGAGAAGATCATCCATAAGGTCAATGAGGCGTTCATTAAAATGTCCCTTGAGTAGCTTTCCATTTTCGTCAATAGTATCAAGCACATAGGTAATATGTATTGCATATGAAACGGGGGCCATTTGAAGCTCTATAACATTTTGTCTTAATTGTTCGACTGCACGGACTCCACCTGCCGCGTTTGGAGAATAGCTGATAAATGCCACAGGCTTTCTCTTCCATTCGTAGTAAAGCCAGTCAAGTGCATTTTTTAAAACCGCAGAGGTCCCATGATTATATTCTGGAGCAATGATAATAAACGCATCTTTAGAAGCTACTTTTGCTGACCACTTTTTGGCAATAGCATTTGTATACTTACCTTCCAACCCTTCAGGAGAATCTGATTCATTAAAGAATGGCAGCGGATAATCCTTTAAATCAAGGAGTTCAAACTCAACATCTTTGAATTGGGAAAGTTGTGGCATGAGCCATTTTGCTACTCTTCCGCCTCTTCGTATTCCACGTATACTGCCTAAGATAATGCCGATTTTCATATTGTTGCATTATAGCAGTTTAAAAAGTGACTTTCACAGTTGGAAACATGGTACAATGACAAGTGTTTTATGACGCATGCTGAACATGTTCATTTGATAAAAAAAGCTATTTCTCCGACCGGAGGAGTATGGGCAGACTTAGGATCAGGCGAAGGCGCATTTACCTTAGCACTTCGTGATTTGGCCGGAGAAGATGTTACGATTTATTCAATCGATAAAGATAAAGCTCGACTGCAAGTCCAAAAACAGGAATTTGCTAAACATTTTCCTCAATCTAAGATTACTCATATTGAAGCAGATTTTACTCAACCGTTTGATCTCCCACAACTCGATGGTATTATCATGGCGAACTCATTACATTATGTAGAAGATCACGTTGCTTTTCTTACCCTTATTCAGCAGAAATACTTAAAACCGAATGGTAGGCTGGTACTGGTCGAGTATAGTATTGATACTGGTAATCAATGGGTTCCCTACCCACTGTCCTATCCTACATTTGTGAAACAAGCACAACAAGCCGGATTTACCAAAATAGTATTACTTGAGAAGATTCCTTCAACCTACTGGGAAGAAATGTATTCTGCGCAAGCAGAAAAGTAATTGCGAGTCTAGTGTAGCAGAGAAATAATCACTTAATGAAGATTAATTTTGTTGGCCTTTCATGTTTCCTCGTAGAAAATGCTGCAGGATATAGAATCTTAGTTGATCCATTTGACGATAGTCCTGATTGGATATTGGGACCTCTGTTCCCTAAAGAGTTCAACGGTAAACCATTTGGCACAAATCTGTTGTTAGTCTCTGAAACCGACTCGGATCATACCCGTGACGTTGCGGGTTTTCAACAAAATGCACCACAAATAGCAGTCAATAGGAATCCCTTCCCTAATCTTGATTTGCGAGGAACAGTTGTTTATGAATTCAATGGAGAACCATGTATTGCTTGGCATTATACCGTTGATGGCATACGCCTTGCGCATTTTTCTGACCATGCGCATATACTGAATGAAGATCAACTAAAGGAACTGGGTCATCCTGATATTATTTTTTATCCGCTTCCGAAAGTAGAATGGGAGCAACAAGAATTTATCGACATTGTCCGTGAGAATATTCGCAAACTGAATCCAAAACTTGTAATCTGGGCACATCATATTACACCAAAGCATATGCCTTCTTTTGACGATACAGATGCACTCAGAAAATTCTTTGTCCAATATTTCGTACAAAACACCTCGACTAGTAAATTATATAAAGGGGAAGGAAGTTTTATGCAATTATGTTGGATGCTAGAGAGTGGCCTCCAACTTACCAGAGAATATAATGGACATATTATTGACTCCACGGTATTTGAAATTGACCAAGCCTCACTGCAGCAATATAAGCAACCAACACCGATCCTCTTCACACAAATGCTTGCACCCTCAAAAACGGACTGAGTTTTATAGTATAATCTAACTATGGAAGAAGAACCAAAAGAGCAAAATTTGTCATCGGCACCACCAGTTCAATCAACTGCACTTACATTGCAAAAGGCTATAGACCTAGGGGAATATAAGCCAGAATTTCTTGCACAATTTCCTGAGTGGCACACATACAGTCGTCATATTCAATTCGAGTACATTAGAAAAGCGCTGGAAAATAGAAATAGACAGCTTATAACACAATGGGCTGAAATAACAAATATCCTCGACTTTCGCCTAAAACCACATTTGAATGAAGCATTAAGAAATATTGAAAAACAGCTAGATATATTAAAACACGACAGGGAGAAGTTGTATGTTGATTACTCTGAGCAATAAAAAAAGTATGTCAAAGGTCGCCAACTTGTGCTTTGTACTTATCTTCTAATTCTGGTGGTATCGGAGTAGCATCAAGCAAACTTTTTAGCGTAGCTTTATCAACTTGCCCAATAAGATATTTAAAATCACCTGTTAAAGCTGCCGTAAGTATACGAGCATCTGTTTCCTCTGAACTCAAATCACCTTGTTGTTGTATAGATCTCTTTATAACATTGATAAGGGCAATCTGATCGGGATAGTTTTGAGGACGATCTGCAGGAATTATTGATGATCCTTGATGTTCTGTTTGTAATTGTTTTGCTTTCTCAACTGCCCAGTCTGTTAAACCTTCCAGAACCTTTTTACATGCTACTACAACAACTTCTTTATCTACTTGTCCTTTCTTTTCTCGCTCATCATGAGATAAACCATGATAACGATCACTATGTGTATCTACTTCGTCTTTCAGCATATGGATACCATACAGTTCAGCAATTTCTTCGCGACCAATATTTCCACTGGCTAATCTTTGCGCTCGATGTGTAGCTTCGTGAGCGACAACAGCGGCATCTGTAGCAGAGTGAGAATTTATTTCAACAATTCCTAATGCATTAACTGTTCCTAATAACCCGCCTTCCATAGCGATTGGAGTAAACATTTTGGGGTTGCATACCTTAGGAATATGTGCAAAAATTTCTGGATTTGCTCCATTGGCAATAGCATATTTAACTAATGTATCAAACATTCCCGCAACTTTTTCAACTGACTGTTCTAAACCCTTCTGCGCCTCAGTATACATCGCTTCGTTTGCTGCGTACCTTTGGTGTAATTCCTCTCTTTTCACACCTTCAACGGCTTTTTCTTGCTCAATATCTCGTTTGCGTTCTTCTTGATACTCTTCCAAAGTTGTTTTATATAACGCACTTAATTCAGTAAGATCAGTAGGTAACGTTACATCAGGCCGTACACGCCTTATTGCAGATACAAACAAGTCTCTGATTGTATTCCTATCCTGATCGTTTTTTAAAAAACTAGGATCTGAAATCATATCTACTATTGAGGAAGCGTTTCCTTGGTACTCATCTACTTTGTCTCTAATCCATTCATTTGGGGCATTAATTACCTCCTTTCGTAAACGTCTTTGTAGCGCATCATAGTCGACTGTCACTTGAAAATCGTCTGCATGATCAGTTGGTACACCTCTCGTCTGTAGTTCATCACGCATCATCTGTATCGCAGTCTGTCTCTGTTCAGTAGGGAATGATCTGGCAATTGCCCCTGCTTGCTCAAATGGCGGAGTGGCTCCTGTTGCTTCTTGGTAAAAGTTTACAACGTATGTAGCAGCATCAGTTGGAGAGCTTGCTGTATGTTCTCCAAAGTCTGCATTTTCTTTTGTTTGGGGTGATGCCTGTTGATTTTTTTCTGCTGATGGTTCCATACTGAGCACAGTATACAACTTCCATGATAAAACATGGGTCGATTATATTTTTAATCATTAGGTTTAAATATAGAGGATTTATTTATATCCTTGCGCCTGTATATTAAACAGTTCAGCATACAATCCTTTTTTCTTCATCAGTTTTTCATGATTGCCCTCTTCAATTATTTTTCCATCTTCAAGAACAAGAATGCGATCTGCGTTTCGAACCGTTGAGAATCGATGGGAGATGATAATAACAGTTTTATCTTTTTGCAACTTTTGTACATTTTCAAATATCTCATATTCTGCCTTTGCATCAATCGCGCTGGTTGGTTCATCAAGAACAAGAAGGGGTGCATTGCGGAAAAAAGCTCTTGCTAGTGCTAGCTTTTGCCATTGACCGCCAGATAGATCTATACCACCGTCAAACATTTTCCCAACTACCTGATCGATATTGTCAGGTAGATTCTTTACATACCCATCTGCTCCAGATTTTCTTATTGCTTCTTTCAGTAATTCCTCATTATTCATTTGTTCCAGGTTCCCTAAGTAAACGTTTTCCTTAAAGGTAAACTGATATTTAATAAAATCTTGGAACAACGCGCCAATATGTTTATGCCATTCTGCAAGATTCACGTCTTTTATATTTACCCCGTTAATCAGTAATTCCCCATCAGTTACATCATAAAACCGCAACAGAAGCTTTATAAGCGTTGTCTTCCCTGCACCATTTTCTCCAACAAGTGCGACTTTCTCGCCTGGATGAATTGTTAATGAGAAATCTTTCAAAATATACCGTTCAGTATTAGGATAACGAAATGACGCGTTCTTAAATTCAACAAGTGGTGGAGTTGGCGAAGTTGGAATGACAATAGATCTTACCGGCGAAGTAATTTTCTTTTCTGTGTTCAGAAATTCATAGTATTTATCAACATATTTTGTACGGGCTGCCATACTCGCATAGAGGTTCAGCGTATCTTCTGCACTTAATGCAAGTGTAAGCGTCTGTTGAAACACCAAGGTAAATTGTCCGACACTGAGTGTTCCTTGTATAACTTTTGAAAACGTGAGATATTGCGTATACAAAAAAGCACAAAATTGTAATAAGCGTACGAGCAGTGTTCTTAATAGCCAAGGTTTATTCGCTTTGTCAAAACCAGTAAAGTAAACTTTTTGTTCCTTTTTTATTTTATTCAGTAATACCGGTCCTGTCTGGAAAATAATTGCTTCTTTAGATGTTGAGTCAGCAGACAGCAAGTTCTTTATATATTGCGTTACTCTCGTCAATAATGATCGCTTTTCAACAAAGTACGGCCAGACAGAGGTTCTCATTTTCGATAACGCCAGATATGATGGCAGGGTTGCGAGAATAATAATAGGGGCGAATAGTGGAAATAGCACAGAAACAACAATTGCTGCTGTAATACATTTGAAAATGGCATCAAATAAACCGATAAATCTGCTCAGGTTCGTTTGTATTGTGCCTTTCACCCCATCAATCTGTGCCAATAGATCTTGAAACTCTGGACTTTCAAATGTTGCTGGATCAAGCTCAGTGAGTTTTTTACTAACCTGCAGATCAATAAATGCATCCATCTGTACCTGCAAATATGCCTCTTTGACATCCAGTAAGTTTTTCATGAATATCTTCAGAACAGTAGCCACAATATATGCGGCAATAATCCATGTCAGATCTGAAAAAGCCAAGTGTTTTGTTTGAGTAAATATATCTAAGGCTTTGGTGAGGAGGAGTACTTGGATGAACGGGTAGATCGTACTTTCATAAATCTTGCCAAATGGAACAATCAATGCATACACGCCATTTGCACCCCAGTCCAATTGAAATGATTTTAATCCATATCCGAGAGTTTTCCACATACAAAGGTATATCTATCATACACCAATCTCATCCTCTATGCCCAATCTGATGTATAATCAAGCTATGATTATTATTCTTACCGGACCGGCTGGAGTTGGAAAAAATACCATTGCAGAAGCATTTGCCAGAAAAAGACAGAAATGTGCTGTCATTGATGTTGATCTCGTTCGGTGGATGATTATGCAACCACATAATGCTCCATGGGATGGGGAGGATGGAAAGCAGCAGCAATTATTTGGAGTACGGAATGCGTGTCAGTTAGCCAAGAATTTTGCGAGTCAACAGTATGATGTACTGATTCATGACGTCTTAACCAATGAAACTGCGAAACTCTATCGGGAACTACTGCACGAATATACTCCCAAAGTTGTCCTCTTATTACCAACACTCGTAGAGATACAAAAACGAAATGCATCTCGTCCTCCACGAATAACCGGCCAGGAGATAAACATGCTTTATGAGTGGCAGGTCAACTTGACAGAGTACGATGAAAAAATAGACAATACTAGTCTTTCTGCAGAAGATGTTGCCGTAAAGCTGACTTCTATTCAAACGTAGTAATCATTTCAGTTTGTCCATCAGTGATTTTCACCTTTTTACCTGCTAAAACTTTTGATAACCACGCTTCTGTACCTGGATGCATTTGATAATAGGGAAGTTGATCTATGTGAAACCACTGTAAATCTTTTATTGATGCTTCTTTTGCCTTAAATTCTCCACTCCACATATCTGTGATAAACACATTCAATTGAAATGAACCATTCAGCTCTGCAACTTTGGTTAAATGGTTTTTATCAAGCGTGATATACGTCTCTTCATTAGCTTCTCTTACCACTGCTTCCTCAAGAGATTCTCCTTCTTCTACAAATCCACCAATTCCTGTCCATTTTCTGTCAGTAGGCGAATACTCGATGAGTGCGAGTAAAAGAGTATCACCATTTTGTATAAAGCAGACCGTACCCTTTCTCATTTTTAATATATTTTACCATTCATTACCTAAAAAAAGTGGTTTTTGGGTAAATGCTTCTTCATTATTTCTTGCCTTATCGGATAAATATCTGATCATTGTTGATTCTTTTTGTGGATACACATTTACTCCATATTCACCGACTGTTATATTTTGATTTATCAATAATTTCCACCCATTACGTCCGTAAAAATTGTGTCTTTTAGGATCGCAAAATAATATAGCAATATCAAAGTCCTTTGAATCAATATAGTCAGTTGCTGCTTTAACCAGCTGTGTGCCATACCCTTTTCCTTGATACAATTCATCAGTCATAACACCACCAATTCCTGCTAACTTATACTTCACCCCATCATGTTCAATAAATTTTGTAATAACTGCAACATGACTCACAACTTTATTATCGTCAAGAATAAGAAACCGCATGACAGGAATAGTGAATTTATCGAGCCAATCTCTTCCTTCGTTCTTTCCAGTAAATCCACTCGGGAAAAAATGTTTATAAAGAACTAACAGTTGTTTCTTTATATCTTGAGGCAATTCATTTGTAGTATATGAAATGTTAGTGATCATCGGCTATAAGAAATTTACTCTCTGTAATAACCTCATAAGTGGAGGAGAAAGTTTGAGGCGTTTCACTTCTTCCGTTGAAAACCATTTGATTTCTGCAAGTTTGTCATCATCTCCTTCTGTTGGGTGTAAGTCTCCTGAAACGTAATCAGCAGTATAGAGGAGCATAATAAAATGTTTTTTTACTCCCTGCCAATTTTCTGTCACGTCATCATCAAAAAATATCCGTTTGAGATTGGTTACTTTCACACCAGTTTCTTCATACAGCTCTCGCAATGCTGCTTCATCTACTGGCTCTCCTGTTTTTACTCCACCACCAGGTGTTAAATACATTCCGGCATAGGGCCCAACGCCTTCTTGTTTTTTAACAAGAAGTACCTTTCCTTCTGAACGCCTTACTAATATTCCTGTAACGACTGATTTATCCATATTACTGAAAAATCTTTCTCATCCTATATTCGTTATAATACTTTCCATTCTTCACAAGAGCTTTTTCAAGCTTCTCAACTATAACAAATCCCATTTTTTGATATAAGCCGAGCGCTGCCGATTGTTCTACGTTTACTTCTAACTTTGCTTCATGTAACCCTTTCGCCCGCAGTCTTTCTAGTAACTTTTCCATCAGTTTTTTGGCAACTCCTTTTCCTCTATATGCTTCACTAACATAGACGCCCCATATATTACCAACTGTTTCAGTTTCAGGCGATTTATGGAAATATGCACCGATCATACCAACAATTTTTCCATCAACTCGAGCAAAAAGCATAATATCCTTATTCTCAGTAACTGCAGCTTTTACCCGATCAATCCATTCCTCATCTGGCTTTTTTAATGCATCTTCATAATTTGCTCCAAACGCCTGCGGTTCGTTTTGCAATGCTTCTATTCGAATGTTTTTATATTCCTGCCATTCGTCGGGCTGCAAAGTAACAATTTCTATCGTTGCTTCAAGCTCTATATTCATTTTTATTTTAAAAATTTACTTAGCTCAACAAAGGTAATTCCAAAGTAATGATTCTGTAGTTCTCATGTTACTTTGAATCCTATGGCTTCATAAAAATTTAGGGCTTCCCATTCTTTCCCAGTAGTGAGAAATAGCTTGTGCCCATTTTGCGTTCTAGTAATTTCCTCCGCTTTTTCCATTAATACTTTTCCAACACCTTGCCTCATTTTGTCATGTCCTACCAGTAATGTTTTCACATGACCAACACCGGCTTCAACTTTTAACTCCATAGTGCCAAGAATTCCACTTCCATTTTGTACTTTCAGATAGTACGTTTTTGTGTCCCAGGTAACTTCTCTACCAAAATGAGCAATATCGTGATGTTTCCATTCGACTTCATCAAAGACTCGCATTTGTTTTGATTTATTTTTGAGTACAGCTACTTTCATGTATACTTCAGAATAAATTGTACTTTATATTCCATTCGGAATTTCTTTATTTGTCCAATGAGGATTTTTGAAAGGCCAATCTTTGGTTAGCCAATCTTTTATAGTTTTAAAAAGTTCTGGATATAACCCTTCATCATATGCTTTCTGCGTTACCCAAAAGCTGACATCTACATCAGCATTTTCAGGAGCCTCAGCTCGATACCCTGCAGGATAGAAATATAAACAGCCGAGGCATTCTGTCTGATCAGGGTTCATTACCGTGTATGCCAATGATGATTTATGCTCAAATTCACGCTGGTGCCATGCAAGATCAATAAGATCGTCTTCAAAAGTAAGTTCTTTTGGTGGCCAATTGCCTCCACGAGTTTTTTTAATAACTTCTATACTTGACGTAACAGCCAGATAATCGAGATATACGTCTCTAGCAGTAAGCTTACGAATGACAAATTTCGGATGCTCAAGTTTTTCTGGTACTAGGAATGATTCTGGTACTAAATTCATATTATTATAGCTATCTCCTTTTCCAGTATTATACTGCAATCTCAGCTGTATTTATAGTGCAGCTCGTTTGTCGAAGGTTGAGAATAAGATTAAGAGTTCTCGAGGGCTTGTTTAAGTTGTAGAGCAGCAAGTTTACGCATACTTAATGAATTCTTTTCTTCTAAGGTCATTTCAGCAAACGTTTTTGTATGTCCTTCTGGCTGAAACACAGGATCCCAGCCGAAACCTTGATCTCCTCGAGGAGATACTATTTCTCCTTTGATTACCCCCTCAAAGAAGGAGATATCATCTTTATTTTTCGCGTAGCCAATAATTGCTCTTGCAGTCGCTTTTGTATTCCCCATATTTTTTGCGAGTGTGTACAACCCTTCATTTCCAATTGTTTTTAAGAACCATTTTACTAATGGTCCTGGCAAACCGTTTAATGCGTCATAATATAGGGAAGTATCTTCGACTAAAAATTCACCTTCATGATGATCAAATGCAGCACGAAGTTTTGCTTCAATGATCTTTTTTGCATCAACCTCTTGCATCTCCGGAAGATCAATATCCAGCATCTCCACTTGAGGAATAATAGCTTTTACTTCTTCAAATTTTCCTTTACTTCCAGTAATAAAATAAAGAGGCATAAATGGATTATAGCACGGCTTTATCAAGTTCAACAATATTACATTTCCAACGTTTGATATACTTACAATTATATGAATGTAGAAGAGATTTTTAAACAACATTTCCCTAATAAACAATGGAAAATAAGTAATCCACCTGATGGGATGTCATCTCAAGTGTATATTGCAGATGGAGGACAAGAAAAAGTTTTTATTAAGCTTTCTCCGCATCATTCTGCTGCAGTAAAGAGGTTGGCAGAGCTTGGATTAACTCCATCAGTTTTATTCAGTGGAACATACGATAATCAGCCGTATATTATTCAAGAGTTCATTGATGGGAAGTATCCTGATAGGAAATGGTTTGCCAACAATCTCGATACATTAGCAATGTTTATACATAAATATCACTCGGATGATCAACTGAAACAGTTATTAACTTCGGATGAACTACAAACGTATGAAGGACATATCAAGAACGAGCTTACAGTATTGGAACAAAGTATTAGTGAATCAGGTTCAGATGTATTTGATACAAAAGAAGTGCGAGATGCAATACATTTATTAAAAGAGAAGTGTAAAAAGTTAAAAGTTGTTCCGCTTGTACCAACTCATGCAGATCCGAATTCAAAGAATTTTCTACTTACATCGAAAGGCATCATGATGGTAGATTGGGATGATATTATCCTCTCAGATCCAATGAAAGACATTGGCGTTATGCTGTGGTGGTATGTTCCGAAAGAAAAATGGAAAATCTTTTTTGAACATTATGGTCAAGAAATAGATGAAGATAAAATATACTGGTGGACAGCCAGAGCGTCAATCCAAATTGCTACCTGGTTTGCCAAAAGAGGAGATAGAGAAAATGCACAATTTTTTATTAACGACTTTTTACGAGCGATAGAAGGAAAAGAAAACTCACAAATACTGATAAACAATCCTAATGATTAAGTTCTATCACGGTGATACAATACAGGAATGAATTTAGAAGAAAAATTACAACGATCAAAAAGCACAGAAGGCGTGGATTTCTCAAAATATCAATCGATTAGTAAAGAGGACCCACTCGTAAAAATGGTTTCTACAGATAAGATTCTGGTCGAACCTAACTGGATGATTCCTGGCGATTTTGAAGGAGGTATGTATGCTGATTATATTGCTGAACATCCGGAGTATGATGGAATTTATGTGCGTTCTGAGCTCTTAAAAAGAGTGGAATCAGCTGCAAAGTTATTGATTGATCCGTATCAATTGGTTGTACACGCTGGGCATAGACCAATTGCTGTGCAAAAAAGACTTCTTAAAGAATGTGCTGCTGACTATAAAAGAGATAATCCTGGTATATCAGATGAAGAAGCTCTCGAGCATGCTCGGGATTTTGTCAGCGATCCAGACATTACACTCCCTCCTCATGTATGTGGTGCCGCAGTTGATGTTGAAATTATAGATGCATCTACCGGTAAATATCTTGATTTCGGTACTGCAATTGGCGACGATAACGAGAAGTCATTCTTATACTGTCCTGATTTGACTGAAGAACAGAAAGCGAACCGATTAATGCTCGTAAAAGCAATGCTTGATGCAGGGCTCGCAAGTTGTATGACAGAATGGTGGCATTTTTCATATGGGGATCAATTATGGGCGTGGTTTTATGGTGAAGAAAATTCTCTTTATAGCCCCACCGATTTATAGAAAATTGTATTCTAATCCGAGGAAATATGCAGGGGCTGAGCAACTTTGTTGAAACGTATAATTATAGCTATTAAAGTTTGAATTCACCTCTCGGGCATTGGAACTTTTTTCTTAAATACTATATGAAGGTGGGTCATAAATATTAATGAATATTTAGAGAGCACCTTTCACTAGTTTTGCTCTTTAACAACTTACAAAATACGGATAAGGTGAGTTACTTCCAAGGGATTTTTTGTTCCTTGGAGTAAATTGTACGTTACCATTACCTGGTAGAGTAAACAACAGGTCACAAGATATGGCCAGGCATCTGGTCCTTTTCGGTCAAGCTTGCCTCGAAAGACAAAGGCTTGCAGGAATCGTTCAAAGAACGGCTCTGCTGTTACTTTTCGCCTGCGATAGGTTTTACTCTTTGGCCGATGCTTTGGATAGTATCGACTTGGCGTATGCAATCGTCTGCCTGTGGCAAAGATATATGCTGCAAGCTCAGTATCATAATACTCACTATCAGCAGCAACAATACCCAAGAGCACATGTGGTAAAAGCGTAACAGTATCTTTGATAACACTGTTTCCTCGATGCAGTAACGATCGCGCATATGCTACCACTGGGATAACGAGTTTGCCTGTTGTCACAAAGACATCTAAGGCATGGCCATAGATCCACCCTCGATAGTGTGAGACTGCCCACCCAGCGGTGGTATCAATGTTTCGCACATATGGTGGGAGGATGCCTTGTTTTTGCTCTGATCGGTGCCAGATCTTCCCAACTGCTTGAAACATTCTGTTGTCGAGTGATAGTCGAGCGATGCCAAGAGAAAACCGTTTGACCAAAAACAATGTTATGGTAATCATTGCAAGCTGCAAAACAAGCATACTCTGCTTAAAGCGCCTATCAAAGGTTCGTCTGTTTGGTATCTTTCTTTCAGGGAATGGAATAACCAATCGAATTACTGGTCCCAGATCCTGTGTGGTTGATAAACTTCCCACGACCTTACGGTCGGGGTTTTAACTCATTCAAACCCGAAACGGGTTTGCCCTGAATCTCTTTTCCCTTGCTCCTCTATGTATCGTTTTATTATTCCTTCATTCATACCTACCGTACTGACAAAATACCCCTCTGACCATACCGCTTCTGTTCCCCAATAGATCTCCTTTATTATTGGAAATTTTTGCTTTAACTCCCGTGCTGTATTCTGTTTTATGATCCCCACCACCTTCCCAACACTCATTGTTGGCGGAATACTTATCAACATGTGTATATGATCCTTATCATGGTTCACTTCTTTTATCCGTATTAATGGATAATGCTCCGTTACTTCCGCCAACTGTATCTTTATATACGCAAAAATTCCTTCGTTGAACACTGCTCGTCGGTATTTTGTCACTACTACTATGTGATAATCACACTGATATACACAATGTGACAAATGTATCAACTTCCCTATCCCTTCATTATACCCCACCGAAAAAAGATTCAGGGGTTACTCCATCCCTCGACCTCACGGTCGGGGATTTAAGTAGGGAGTTGTTAAAAACATATACAGTCCTCGGACGGTTAATCGTTTGGCAACCATGACCAGTAAGCAACAGATAATCACCACTGGTTGATAGACAAACGGTCTGCCAACTCGTTTTGGTAATTGGATCTGTCCAAACAGTTTGATTGCTAGTTTTAGTATCTTCACAAGTAAGAGATCTTGTGGTATCACTTATTCGTCACCTCCTTTCTTGATCTGTAACAACCAAGATTTTGGAGGTGATTTTCGTATTTTGCAAGTTGTTAATGTGCCTGGTGGGAATTATGTCCCACCTTCAAATACTATATAATAAAGATATTATGTCTACAGAAGCAGAAAGAGCACAACCTGATGCAGAAATTGAGATGGCCAGACAAAGATATAGAGAGCAATTCACTCAAAATCAACAATATAAAGATCCGTCTGTTGAAGACCCATTTTTCCAATGGAAAAGCTCGCCTCATGCTTTTAAGGAAACCTTATCTCAAGCTCACGTTACTCCGCTTACTAGAGACGCACATGAGCCTGTCATAGGTGATCCTACTCGTACGAGTGGTACAGTTGGAATTCCACGAGTGCTTGAATGGATCACTGGCGGTAAGCTATACAAAGTAAACTTATTAGAAGGAACCGCTATCGAATCAACTTTTTCGAGAGAACCACATCCAGTATTGAAAGAAGAAAGTATTGTTGAAAGACCGCGTGTACTTGGTGACGATGAGTTTAGAGATGTTGTAGGTCAGTTGAGAGCAAACGAGGTTATCGCGAGAACCGGTGTATTAAATGATATTGAAAGTAGACGAAAACCACAAAGCTAAACTTTATAACTACTTCCTCTTAATCAAACCATTCAATAACATTTGCTGTGGCCACCTTGGACAAAATTGCAAACTTTTTTTAAGAGAAATTACTTATTGAACCTTGATCTAATAAAACCACCAATTCTCAAACTAAGTGCTCCTAGTGGTATGCCAATAAGTGCATTAGTTATTGGCAGGATAAGTACATAGCTTATACAATCCAAGCTCGTAAGCATCCTGCATGAAGATGGTATAGTGAATATCCCAATGAGGATCTGTACCACCCCATAAAACAATAAACTTTTTTTAAAGTAATATTTAGCTGGATGTTTGTGCTTGGAAATATCCGATACAGTTAGTCCCCATACAAAACAAAAAATTGATAACACAGTTCCAAAAAGTAGCGCAAATTGGAGCATAATCATCGCAAATAATAAAGATCCAAGGATAACTGGGTCCGGCATAGTATATCTACTATAAATATTTTTAGTTGCTCCTGCACTAATCAACTTGATTGTATACTATACTGTCCTTCTCTTTAACTTCAATAATTTGGTTTTCGTTATTAGAGACGACATATGATTCTTTTAATCCATTCCTTTTTTGCTCTTGAACGATGCTAAATATATTTGCCATTCATTGGGTAGATGGTGTTTATTAAATCAATTGCTGGAGTTATCTAATCGTTGATTATAAAATAAACTTTCTGTTTTTCGAAATTATACTCTCCGATGTAGAGGTTGACTTTCAAATCAAAAATATGATATACATTCTCAACAAAGATGAGCTGCCTAATAGGCGGCTTTTTTTTGGTCCTTTACACTATATTCAACCGAGAGGGGGTGACTTATGAGAAAGCTTATTGCCATTGAAATACTAACTGCTGCATCTTTATTTATTGTAACTCCAGCATTTGCTGCTACTGGTGATATTACTCAAGTAGAAAATTTCATTCAAAATGTCATCCAAGTTATTGCTGGACTTTCCGGTCTCGTAGCTGCTGGATTTTTTGTCGTTGGTGGCTTTGGATATATCACAAGTTCAGGCAATCCTGAACATTTAGATCGATCAAAACGCACAATTATTTACTCAGCTCTAGGACTTGCAATTACACTCGGTGCTTTTGTGTTAAGTAACATCGTAACCCAACTTGCAACAAACGCATTTGGAAAGTAAATCTTATGAAACGATTTGTCATTTCTCTCCTCATCACAGCAGGAGCATTTCTTGTAGTTCCTTCTATTGCTCTCGCAGCAACAAATACTGACGTTGCTCAATTCACCAATCAAACCTTCAGCGCACTTATTACTCTGGCCTCCCTTGCATCAGTTTTCTTTTTAGTCCGTGGCGGTTTACAGTATATTACATCAACTGGAAAACCTGAAGAATTAGAACATGCAAAGAAAACAGTCAGGAACGCTCTCATAGGTCTCGTAATTGTAATAAGTGCCGGAGTCATTTCTGCACTATTACATAATGCGTTTACCACTCCAAGTAGTGGTACAGTAGCGGATACATTTAAACTAACCCCAATCCAAGCAGTCGAACCACCTGAAGGCGTTACACGGGTACTTGTCGACGCAATAGTTGGATTTTTACAGACAATCATTCAGAGTGCAACAAAGCCCATTGTTGATGGCATAATCGGTTTTCTCACAGTCACACCATCATTTATTACTAACTCTGTTGTTTTTAATTTTTGGCTCGTAATTGTAGGGATCGTTGATTCATTATTTGTCCTTGTTATTGCTTTACTCGGATTCCATGTCATGAGCGCTTCAACCTTTGGATTTGATGAAATTGAGTTTAAACACCTGCTTCCCCGAATTGGATTATCGTTCTTGTTAGCAAATACATCAATATTTCTCATCGATTGGGTAATTTCAGTTTGCAATGTTTTGATACAAACAGTATTAAACACGACAGGAGGTATCACAAAGGCATGGGTATTAAATGCGTTCGATCCAAAATTGTTAACGGATGGGGCACAAGGCGCACAGCAATCAACGCTGATTACCCTTATTTTCATGATCCTTTTTATCATCCTGGCAATCGTTTTACTATTGATGTATATCACCCGGCTCATCACCATTTCAGTCGGGGCAGTATTATCACCATTTATTTTTCTTCTTTGGGCAATACCTGAATTTTCTGATTTTGCGAAAATATCAATCAAAGCCTATCTTGTTACAATCTTTACTGTATTCGTCCATGTCGTAATTATTCAATTGGCTTCGTCCTTTTTAACACTACCAGGACAATCAGGTACAAACTCACTCATATCTATCTTAGTAGGCATTGCAACACTATTTACCCTTTTGAAAGCTCCCGGAGTAATCCTGCAGTTTACATTTTATAGTGCAGCCAATGGAGCGATCCGAAAACTCGGCGGGCAAATTATTCATGTCGTCAGTTCAAAGGTATCATCTTCTTCAATTACTGAAGGAGAAAAAATAACCAGAAGGAGAATAGTCAACTTATGAGAACAACGATTGTACCAGCACAAATAACAACAGTCGAAGATAAAATTGCAGGTAATTTAACCCTCACGCAGATTTTTTTACTTTTAATCCCTATTTTTATAGCCAGTATTGTATATATTGTATTTCCTCCCCAACTGCATTTTTCACTCTACAAAATATTGCTCATTATTACTTCAATGATTCTTTGCGGTTTACTAGCTATACGGATAAAAGGAAAGGTCATTATCCACTGGATTGTTATTCTTCTGCGCTACCATAGCAGACCACGGTATTTTGTCTATAACAAGAATGAGCTATATTTGAGGGATTTTGAGGAAGAGATTGCTAGTAAAAAGACGGAGCGAAAGAAGGTTACAATAGTAAATAGTTCAGAAAACTCATCAGAGCAAAATATCTCTATCAGAGATATTTTTACTCTTGAAAAGTACATCCGTGATCCAAAAGCAAACATCCGATTCAGCTTTTCTCAGAAAGGAGGAATGTATGTCTCTGTTTCCAAAGTCGAATAGCAAAGCATCATCACGCAGACAAATCAATATTAAAGAAGTGAAAGATAACATCTTGATTTTGCCTGGCAACCAATACCGAGCAATTATTGAAACATCATCCATTAATTTTGAGCTGAAGAGTGAGGAAGAGCAGGATGTACTTATTGATAGTTTCCAGAACTTCTTAAACTCACTTTCTTGTCCAATTCAAATTCTCATCCGTGTTCGGGAAATTGATGTTGATAATTATCTTGAAGATATTGCTAAAAACCTTTCCAAAGAAGAGGAGGAGATATACAAAACGCAAATGAAGAATTATGCCGAATTTATTCAAAAACTTATCTCTGGCAATAAAATTTTATCCCGCCGATTTTATATAGTTATCCCATATGAAGCAAAAGATACCAAGGATTTCAAACTAATAAAAGAGCAATTGCTATTAAATCAGGATATTGTTGTCAAAGGCTTAGAAAAACTTGGCATGAAGGCACGACAACTAACGAGTCTTGAAATACTTGACCTGTTTTATAGTTTCTATAATCCCAAACAGGTAAAAACGCAGCCAATAACCCAAGAAACAATACGGATATTACAAAATCACTTATGATCAGAATTTTACCTAATAAATTATTAAAACTCAAAAAGAAGAAAGCAAAACGTATTAGGACATATACTTTCCAATACGGCCAACAGGATCTCATTGACATTATTTCCTATTCCGGCCTGAAAGAAGAAGCAAGTTATATTATTATTGATGATAAATATGTTCGAACACTCTTCATCTCAGGCTATCCATATAATGCCTCAACAGGATGGCTCAATATGCTTATCAACTTCAATCACAATGTTGATATCTCCTACCATATTGACCAAATTGACGCTACATTGGCATTACCAAAGTTAAACCGGAAAGTTACCGAACTTGAATCAACGAAACGAGCAATGCTGCGATCAGGTAAAATTATCGGCCCTGAGATTCTTGATCCGCTTGAATCGGCAAGCGAGCTCAGAGACAAAATTCAACGCGGGCAAGAAAAATTATTTCAGGTTTCAATTTATATAACTATCACTGCTGATTCACTTCTTGAGCTAAATAAGACAACGACATTGCTGGGAACAGTTCTATCAACGCGCCTATTTTATATAAAGGCTGCTACATTCCAACAGCTTGAAGGGTTGCAATCAGTCTTACCGAGAGCCGAGAACATCCTCGCACAAAAAAGAAATTTAGACAGTTCTTCTACCGCCTTAACGTTTCCCTTTGTGTCTTCTGAATTGGTACAAGAGTCAGGAATACTCTACGGTATAAACAAATCTAATAACTCTTTGGTTATTTTGGATAGATTCTCGCTTCACAATGCAAATAGTATCATTTTTGCTCAATCCGGCAGTGGAAAAAGCTATGCCTCGAAAGTTGAAATATTGCGACAACTCATGCAAGGAACACGGGTTATTGTTATTGACCCTGAACGCGAATATAAACAACTTGCTGAGTCAGTAAAAGGAACATACATAAAATTATCAGTAAAATCAAAAGAGAAAATCAACCCATTTGATCTTTCGATTAGTTCACATAGTGAAGGCGATCATCTCTCAGAGCATGTTCAAGACTTAACTGAAATTATCTCACTCATGGCTGAAGGTTTAACGCCTGAGGAGAAAGCTGTCGTTGACAGGGCAATTATTCAAACTTACCGGGAGGCAGGCTGGACACTGAAAGCAACACCAAAGAAAAATGCCACATACCCCTTATTCAAGGATTTTTATAAAATGCTCAAATCGCTGAAACAGAAAAATCTTTGCACCAGACTGGATAAATTCTTTGATGGCTCACTTTCAGGAGTGTTTGATTCCCAAACTAATATCAAACTTAATAACAGGCTTGTTGTTTTTGATATTAAAGACCTACCTGAATCACTCAGACAGATTATGATGTTAGTTATTTCAAATTATGTACAGAATCAGGTTAAGTCTCATCCGCAGAAACGATTGCTCGTCATAGATGAAGGTTGGCTGCTCCTACAACACGACGAAAGCGCAAGGTTCGTATCAGGCCTTGTTAGACGTGCCAGAAAATACTATTTAGGAGTTTGCATTATCTCTCAACAGGCGAATGATTTTTTACATAGTGACTATGGCCGAGCGATTGCTTCTCAAAGTTCCCTCAGAATCCTTATGCGGCAAGACACAACAACAATAAAAAAAGTCGCTTCTGAGTTTAAGTTAAGCGAATACGAACAAAAGTTTTTGTTGACCTGTGACAGAGGAGAAGCACTTATCATTGCCGATCAAAATCATGTTGCGGTAAAAATTGTCGCTTCAGACAAAGAACATCCACTTATCACCACAAACCCTGCTGAGCTGTATTTACAAGCATAGCAGTTATGAATCCGCAACTTCTCATCCGGGCAATTTTACTCATGCACTCATTTAAGAAAGAACTCCATATTGTTATTTGGACGTTTATCTTTATTTTGGCGTTACCGCTCATTGGTGTCACTGTCATTACCCATACTGGTATTAACGTTGTTTCAGACAAGCTTGCAACGATCAGTATTCAAGGGCGCGAGATAGATATTCATGATCCGACAGGCAAAGTCATTGCGCACATCCGAATAGCCACAACCTGGCCGGTATTGGGTGTTGTAACGCTCAGGTTCGGTGAATCCGACCTTCCTTATCAACCATTCCATACCGGAATAGACATTGCCAACCCGCAAGGAAAAGTCGGTGATCCGGTAACACCATTTATGAAAGGGAATGTCATTTATGCTGACGAGATTTCATGGGGATATGGGAAGCACGTCATAATTGATCATGGAAATAATATTACCTCACTATACGGACATTTAAACGAAATTAATGTCACGAAAGGACAAGATGTCAGTCCTGGGGACATAATTGGACATGAAGGGCAAACAGGTTGGGCAACCGGACCGCATGTGCATTTTGAGATACGGGTGTTCGGTATACCGGTGAGTCCAGAAACGTTTGTTGAAGGTCAGCCATAAAAAGGCTATAATTACGCCTAACTTAAGTACTATGTCACTTACTGAAGCACAAAAACGGAGAATTGAAGAAGAAGAGCAATATCGGCAGGTATTAGCTACTTCTTCTACTCATGCACAAAAGCATGGTGTACCTTTAGTTCTATCCTTTTTTATTCCTGGCCTGGGACAAATAGTGAAAGGTCAGTTTAAGAAAGGATTAATTATTCTGTTTGCTCCTGCAATCGGCATTATCATGCTCGTATTTTCTTCCTTTGTAAGTAGCGGCTCTAGCGTATTGGCTCTTTTTGGTCAGTTCTGGATTGCGTGGATAGCTATTTATATTTGGCAATTAATAGATGCATATAATAACTGAAATGATATACTTAAAATTGTATGAGTAGGAAAGAAGAGCTCGAATTAAAACGTGAAATAGCAGATACATTGAAAGAATTACGCCTCAAAAAGGATTTGACACAACTTGAGATTGCAGAGAAGGCTGGCATTAACAGTAATAACTATGCAAAAGTTGAGCGTGGTGAAAGGTTATTGTCAATTCTGACCTTAAAGAAGATCGTAAAAGCGCTCGGTATTAAATCATCAGATATCCTAGGGTTTTAACTTCTCAAATTTTTTAAACAGCTCCCGATCCTTTTTTAAGTTATTCAGTATCTCAACTAATTTTTCCGGATCTGCATGCCCAAGTAAATGAAACTCTGCCTGATAATGCTCCAATATTGTAATTGCCATCTCAGGTGTTGCATGTTCCGAATCAATAGTTTTCAAGAAGCGAATAGTTGCTTCAATATCTTTTTCGTTTATTTCGTACCCGCCAGCTTTTTTATTCATATTCCCATTATACATCATGCGATTACTCGCTCAAACTGAAGAAATTCAAACATCTGCATAGCTAAAGAGTTACTATCAATCCTTCGCATAATCTCACGGCTTTGCGTTTGGGATAAAATATTCAAACTTCCTTCCCACAATATTTTCCTGTCAAGAATTGCGAGTTTCCTATGATGATTGCCTATACATAACAAAACCTGTACGCCAATCCTCTCAAACTCACTAATAATATCTTCGGATTGTTCTTCCATACCAAATTCATGTTCTTTTGGGTTTCGGGTAACAATATAAATCTTTACATCCTTTCGTACCAATTGCTTAAAAAGAGGAAGAAACAATGTAGCTCTACTGCGCGTAATAAATGGGCTTTCTATAATGACCTCTTCCGTACAGCTCCTTACATCGTTAAGAAATGCCTGGTAAAATGACGCCTCATCAAAAAGTGCAGATTGAGTCAACTCACTGGAGGAATCCTTATCATGTTTAAAAAAACTAAACATGCTTCTCCTCCTTTTCTGGTACTATTATGATAACCTCTCCATTATGATAGGTATACCCTAATTTCTTTAATTTCTCGTATGTATTGAGGAGACTAGGATATATTTGGTTCCACCTGGCGGCAAGCTCGCCAGCAAAACTGGATCTTAGCTTCTTAACCGAAGTTGAGTGTATCTCCTTTGAGTAGAGAGAAACCTTTTTTAATTGCTTTAATTTCAGGGTCATCACCTCTTTTATTACTTGTGACTATTTGTTCTATATCGTTTTCTGTTAACCATTTATATTCAGAGTGATCCTCTGGATTTAGTTTAATATTCTCAAGAGAACCAACAAACGTTGCAAAGTATATAACTTCAATCGAATGTGATCCTTTTATTTTATTTGAGTAAGTGAAAACATAAAAAGGATCACCCATGCTTATACTCATGTTTAGTTCTTCTTTTATTTCTCTTTGTAATCCTTCTACAGCGCTTTCGCCAAAGTCGATATGACCCCCCGGCAATTCAAATACATCTGGTAAAAACTTTTTAGTTGCAGCTCTTTTTGGTAAAAAAACCCTTTCTGTACCATCAACATTACTATGTATAAATGCACACGCTGTAATTACCTGTTTTCCCTGAGCAGGAGTTTCACTATCGTGTGTGGTTGGCGTTGACATAACAAGTCAATTATATAATACAATTCCGAACGTAGTCCAGTCTGGCCAGCAAACCTTAAAAAAGACCTCATATTGAGGTCTTTTTTTATGGGAATGTATCGCTTCTGCTATAATTCATGACATATGTATACCTACGAGCAGATATTTAAAAATAAAAAACGCATATTATTTTTTCCCGCACATCCCGATGATATTATGGTCTATTTTGCGGGTCTGATTTCAAAGCTCCGAAAAGATGGAAAGGAGATATTTGTGGTAACAGTAAGTAACGGTGCTCGCGGCAGTAAAGACAACAAAATATCAGAAGAAGAGCTAGCTAAAACAAGACTTGCTGAAGAAATTGCAGGGCTTGAGTATATGAAGGTCCCAAAGGAAAATCATGTGTGCTTAAACTATAAAGACGGTGAGGTTGAAAGTAATATGGAACTTATCGGTAATGTAGCAAAATATATCCGCAAATTTAAACCAGATATCGTGTGCACTCACGAACCAAGCATTATCTATCAAAAAGTTTCAGATGGAAGTGGCGGATGGGTACAACATCGTGATCATAGACATATTGGTGAAGCAGTTGTGGATGCGGCATATCCGTTCTCTCGCGATCGATCGTTCTTCCCGGAGCATGCAGAAGAGGGTCTTGAACCTCACAGTGTCTATGACCTGTTACTCACCGAAGAAAACGGAGTTAACTTTAAATTTGATTATACTGATGAAGTCGAAACCAAAAGAGCTGCCATGCGATTACACAAAAGCCAGATGGATGAAAATTTTATTAACGCAGTTGTGGAAGGTATAAAAGAAAATGACCGTTATTTAGAATATTTTAATTATGTACACCTCTTATGGTAAATCCTGATCGTTCATATATTATCTGTCACATGATGACTCCTCTTATACTAAATAACACCCGTGCTCCATCACTGTTTCAAAGAGAAGTAAAAGATACATTAAACATAAAAAAATATAAACTCACAGAAGTAACTAATATGGATGAAGATAGTGTTTATTTAAGGTATCAACGCTATTGAAAAGCGGTATAAAATATTATTGTTTTAAGAAAGAAGGACCTACTTTACAAGGAATAATTTGTATTGTTTCCCATACCTTATGAACATTGTAAGGTTCAATCTTTAGCCAATTATCCAATTCATTTCTACTCGGATAATCAAGAACCATAACTGATCCTTTCATATTTCCTTTTTCATCAAGCAATGCTACACCCATAATATAATTGCCAGCGGTTTTCATTTTGTCTCCCATTTTCACATGTTCTTCACGAGCAGCAAGACGACGTGCTAAACCACCGTTTACATAGTCATGGGCTATAATAACAAATTGCATATAGAATATTATACTATTATCCCTCCATATAACAAAAATTCCGAACGTAGTCCAGTCTGGCCAGCAAACCTAAAAAAGGCATAATCCTGAGGCCTTTTTTAATGCGAAATACACATGAGGTATGAATAATATTACTTTACGATTTATCACCTTAAACTTTCTTCAATAAATTTCTGCAGTGATGGGATTCCATCTAGCTGATCATTTAATTCAGGACTACCGAAAGGCGATGTTAGTAGAGCGTTTAAGACTGACTGCTCATCAAACGGCGATTGTCTAAAGCGATAACCAATATTTTGATAATCTTTTGCATTGAAAGCTGAATCAAGGAGACCTATATCTTCAAGCCTAAAGTCATACCCTAAAAAATCCGCTTGCTTTGAGTCGGTTGGTTTCACAATTACTTGAACACTGTCTCTGCCACGAGAAATGCTACCTGGATATCCTAGTCTTCTAACTGTAACGGTGCCTACGCCACCAAATAATGCAGCGGCAGCTATTTCATTATCATAGGGCTTTTGGGACTGTTCGTTTGTGATCTTAAGAAGAGCTGCTAATTTTGCATTATAATCTTTTATTTTTTGGATATGGGCAAGGATTACATCGGCGTCGGTGCTGACACTTAGCCTTGTCCTACCTAAAGGGACATCAGCAACTTTATCCTCTACCGAATATCCGTCTAATGAATATGCTGCATACAAAGGAATTAACTCTGGCACTTCATCAAATACACGTTGTAATTTGCGGGCAAGATCTGGCTTTTCAGTTAGCAGCTGAATAATATAATCACCAAAAACATAAACTTTTTTATCATTTTTTCCACTAATAAGAGGAAAATAGTGTGCTGCTAAGCGAGGATCCTTCCTAATTGCACCATGAATATCATCAGGATAGGCTAAATCAAAATTAGTTCCGGCAATTAGTTTGTCTGCCTGATCGTGCAGGTCATCTGCTATTGCCTCAATTTCTATACCTAAATCAGATTCGCCCATGACTATAATACTATCACAACAAAATATGCACGATCAATAAACTTTCAATTATATATTCAATCTCGAAGTAAAATGCGAACGTAGTCCAGTCTGGCCAGCAAAAATAAAAATTATGTATCTGTTTCTAGTTCTTTTTGTTTTGGTACATCAGGGCCCCAAACATCATCAGATGTCATTCCTTCTTCTACCATATCGTATATAAACATACCTGCAGCAAGTAACGATTTTGAAAAAAATGTTTTATATCTAACTCGTTCCTGAGGCGTCATTTTTTCAAGTGTTCTGTGAAGAATAGAAGAAAATCCTTTAAATCGACTCTCCTCAAAGTTATTATCAATTGTTTCGTTGAATTGTCCTACATCATCAGATGTTCTATCGAAAATGGATCGTTCTTTTGTTGTTCTTTGTTGAACTCGCTGTTTCTCTTTTTGGCCAAGAATAAGGAATCTTGTTATAATTTCAAGCTCTGCAGCGCAAATAAGAACAGGATCATGCATATCTTCAGGAGTAATACCTTCTTTAGCCAGCATCTGAAATTGCTTTCTATGAAATGCCTCTTCAATCGCTGCTTTTCTGTCACCATCGTGAACTCTTATAGTATCTGTTTCGGGAACATATTCGTTATTGCCTGTTGTAACTACTTCAATGTTCGCTCCTTGTCGTTTTAATGACTCCATAATCATATCGAATGCTTTTCTATCTCTATTTGACGTGGACTCTGCACCATCCCGATAAAAAGACATATCACCTGTTTCTTCTGTCATAAGAAATATTATATATCAGTATCTTACACATAAAAGCAATTCCGAACATAGTCCAGTCTGGGCAGCAAAACAAAATGACGGGTTTATCCCGTCGTTTTTTTGCTTCAGGACGAGATGTTTACCATCCGAAGTTATCGACGAAGTCGGAACAAAGGGTGGAGTCCCTGCTGGGTAGCAACATTAAAAAGGCCTCGTTTAGAGGTCTTTTTTTATTTCTGATTGTTATATCAGTTGTGGAAGCGCTTCTATTTTATAAGGCATCTTTACATCTTGTAAAACTGCCTGATAATATTCTTTTTCCCAGTTATCGTAGTTAGAATTAAGTATCAGTTCACCTTTTATTCGTTGTAGCACATTCGTTTCGCCATTTATGAGGAATACAGCATCACCAGAGTACATTTTAAGTATATAAAATACTACTTTTAACATTGTTGTATTACCAGTATTGTCTACTTTGGAAGGTTCAAAATGTATCCCTACTGTAGGAGTAAAATGATAATTCTCAACTAGTAATGCGTTTGTAACTCTGTCACGATCATTCACTGCAATCCACACCCCTTTACCAGATAGGTGACTATTATCGCTAAAAGGAATTTCGATAAATTTTGAAATGAGGTCAAGAACCTCTGACGCTTTCAGTGGAATATCTATTTTTAATGTGAAGTCAACCATATGATTTTTCAAATATTAACTACTCACTATAATAATTTAAGCGTATTGAAAATACAACTAGCGAAACACAGATAACACATTAATATCTCTAAAGGAATTCCGAACGTAGTCCACTCTGGGCAGCATTAGTTTTACTCTAGCTAGAGCACACTATTGACTTTGCTATAAGAAGCTTCCATAATTATTCATACATGCATGATAAAAAAGCCAAAAAGTAACTCTATACAATCACATAAAACCTCTGCTATTAAAAGACTTCAAAAAAGTTTTTCTTACTACTACTATATTATTATTGGACTTATCGTTTTAATCGGAGTAGTTGGTTTTAAGTTTGTAACGGATGGTACTGAAAGTATGTATCAAACTGCTACCATTTCTCCATCAGTGAAGATGAAGTCTACTCAAACATTAGCGAATCCTAATCCAAAAAGAAATAATTGTCCTGAAAGATTTTATTACTTCGAAAATAATACATATTCGCTCTGTTATCCAGATACATTTACTGTCTATGTCAATAGAAATGTTGTTGATCAGGCAACAGGTAATATAGACTCCCGTGCAATTGTTATCTCCGACGATCAATCAAATTCAGCGATTAGTATTCTGCCGAGTTATACCGTGGCGGGTGGTAAAGAAAGCTGTGTTGAAACTGAAAATGTTATAGTATCAGGTTTTCCTGCTATACGAGAAACAAAGAAAGAAATGAAAGCCAATGTCTGTGAAAAAATATTAAGTATTGCTACTAAAGTCCAATCAGGAAATGCTTTACCTTTTTGGATAGTGTATCAAGCGTATGGCGCTGGAGAATTAAGATTGACCGACGATTACCCTACAATTGAGCAATCTTTAAGAATAAAATAACCTGATGAGCACGTGAATCTACCTATTATAAATCGTCCTCTCTTCAGCGCTTTTTCCTTTCCAATATTTTTCGTAGTATTCCCATAAATTACTATTCTTTTCGGGATTCCAATGGAATTTACATTCAAGAAGGTTTTGTATTTCATTGCTATCTGCATCTATAAACAGATCCGCAGGAAACACCTCTGTATGACAACCATGAATAATTACTTCAATTGCCCTTGTTAGCTCGACTATATCTCGGTACGTTAACTCATTTTTACTATTCAATAAAGAGCGGTATCTTTCACAATACTGTTCACAATCTTTGCCAAAGTCATGATCGTCAGGATCGTCTGACTTGAGCTCGTACTGTTTTGCAACTGCGAATAATTTAGCAGCTAATAGAGCTATTTCTTCAGGACCAGGTAAGGCTGCAGGTGACTTAATTATAGAGTCATAGTAGAAGGCTAGCTCCTGCAAATCAAGCCGCGTAATGTCCATTGGTATTTCTTCTGGTTTTATTAAACTATAAAACACATCATGTTCATGATTTTCATGTGTCTGGATATGAGGGGCAATAGGATTGTCCGGATGTCTCATGCCAGGCGGTAAATCCGGATCCCAATACCTATCTTCGTATCTGTGAATTTTATAAGGGAAGGGGCTTTTCTGTGTATCTGCTTGCGAATTTTCATTATGAGGAAGTTTAGGTGATTCTTTTGGATTGAGATTTGCTGCGTGCACTACAAGTTCATCTAGCACATCTATTTCTGACATAATTTCATTTTAACATACTCCGCTTCAAGCCCGGATTAATCCGCTAGGCTTGTTTGCGTTTATCATGAAGCAACAGTCTAAAATAACTTTAATCCACTATGACGCTGATTTCTACGAAGCGATACCCGTGGCAAATTGTTACTGGTCGGCGAGGCGCACTCTAGGAGTATAATAATGCCATGCACCTTATTTCTATCATCTACCACATGCTTCTTGAGTACCTCCTTATTCTTCGCTTAAAAGTAACAAGTTTTATCAAACGTACACCTCCAGCTTATTGGAAAAACGGGACAAAAGGAGATGTTATCATCGTACCCGGATTTGCAGAAACGTGGGTATACGAAGAAATGCCTGCATCACACCTTAACAAACTCGGATATCGCATTCATGTGATCCATGAACTAGATTCTAATTTCGTTCCAATCCAAAAAGCAACTGAAATAGTCTCTGATTACATAAAAAAGAATGAACTTACAGATGTTATCCTTCTTGCTCATAGCAAAGGCGGAATTATCGCTAAACGTGTTCTTGATTCACTTCCTGAAAAAATAATACAGAAGATTATCACGATAAGTGTTCCCTATCATGGTACATTCTGGGGATATGGATATTTCTTGAGACTTAAGGAGATGCAACCTGCTAGTGAGATCATCAGATCCACGCTCAAAGAAACTAAAAATAATAGCAGGATCTATAACTACTATTCACAGATTGATAACAAT
>CAYMIY010000006.1:34729-38571 GCA_964390735.1 uncultured Gammaproteobacteria bacterium | reverse complement strand
AAAGAAAAGAATATTGAAATAGATACAGAAGCCGCACAGGTCATCGCAGAGACCATAACTGATGGTCGCGCTCTTGAAGGAACCCTCTTATCCATCTATGCAAAAACACTGGGTCGCAAAGATCGTATCGATCTGGAAGTAGTAGACGCCTTCTTTCAGGAGAGATCGGTAATCAAGCAGAACAAAGTAACGTATCAGGATGTTATTAAATCGGTATGCCTGTACTACAACATAAAACCTCTTCAGATAAAAAGCTCTACACGTGTAGAGGAAATTGCGATGGCCCGGCAGATTATAATGTATATACTCCGCAAAGAACTCAACATGAAACTTGAAGAAATTGCGGCATTGCTCAAAAGAAAGGATCACACCACGATAATCCATGGTGTCGAGAAAATAAATACAGCAATGATTAAGAACCCTTTATTGAAGCAGGAGATTGACAGGATCATCAATACCCTACGTCAATCAACATGATATCCACGTGTTATCAACACGGTTTTTTTTAAGTTGAGATTGTCTTGAAAATCCACGCCGAATTTTATACACTTATACCCACGGCCTACTAATACTAACGTATATATGAAAATAAACGTATCCAGAGATCTATTAATGGACAAATTAAACCTTACTTCACGGTTTACTTCTAATAAACTGTCATCAGCAACAGCTCTCCAGGGAGTATTGTTTAAAGGATCAGGAGATACGATTCATATGTATGCAACTAATTTAAATGCATATATACATACAACGATAAAAACAAAAGTAGAATCAGAGTTTCAGATGGTAATAGAACCTAAGAAAATAATTGAATTCCTCCACTTCCTCACACCTGGAGATGTTACCTTCGAACTAAAAGAAAAACTTATCACCATCACCAAAGAGAAAACAAAAGGTAACTTTCCCTTAATGGAACAGGATGAATTTCCAATGCCGCCGGAATTAACTGAAAAAGAACAGTCACTCGATAGTTCATTCCTCACCAAAAACATTCCCATGGTGCTCTTCACAGCATCACAGGATGAATCAAGACCGGTGCTTACCGGTGTGAACTTTACGCATATTGAAGATGATCTTGTTATTGTTTCGACCGATGGTTTCAGACTTTCTATCATGAAAGAAAAACACCACGATAATATTCCATCAATGATCATTCCTGCAGACTTTTTACAGGAGATCATCCGAAACCTCAAAGGGCAGAAAGAAGTATTATTTACCTTTTCAGAGAAAGAAAAGATTGTGAGATTTACACTCGGAGAAGATTCATACTATTCACGCATCATTGAAGGCTCTTTCCCGGAGTTTCAGAAAGTGATACCTGTCGAATATAAGACAAAAGCGACAGTCGAAGTTCAGGAAATGCTTCGAAATATCAAACTTATTTCTGTGTTTGCCCGTGATTATTCCAATGTAGTCATCTGTGATTTTAAACCCGATGGCCTCTACATAAAACCAAAGCGCGAAGATGGAGATGAAAACACAGCCTTTATAGATGTCAAAGTAGATGGTGACGAACAGAAAGTTGCGTTTAACTTTAAATTCCTAATAGATTTCCTTTCACACGTAGAAGGAGAAGAGATCGATATAGAAATACTTCGTCCCGATTCCCCTGTTATCTTCCGCCCCAAAAGCAATCCTTCCTTTTTCCACATCATCATGCCGGTAAGAATTCAGCAATAAAAGCGAATTCGGACGATGGTCTATGGACTGCAGACTATAGAAAAAAAACACAGCTTAATTGTAAATATATCTACTATAGGGTATAATTAACTGTGTAATCAGGTTAATGTGACTATTAGAAAGGAGCACACAATGTACTACACAACAGTGAAGACGGGTACCAGAGACCAGGTCGCACAACGTAATGTGGAAGGCCCCGTTAGGGTTCGTAGGGTTAACAGAGGTTCTGCCTTTGTTGATCTTCCAGATGGTAGTCAGGCTATCATTCCGGAGTCCGGCCTTAACTCGGCGTCCAACGATGCTGAAAAGGCCTTCAATAAGGCAAAGAAGCCTTAAAAAGGCAAACCAAATCTACGTTCAGGGAGAGCTTTGCTCTCCCTGAACAATAATCTTCATAACGTATAATTACGCATAGGAACAACCTTACACAAATAGTGTGTATAAAACACTCTGGTAGGCCAAAATGGTATTGCAAGCGAAAATATTCTGTCGTATAGTGCATGTAAACCATCCTGTTTTAGTAAAGAGAGGAGGTTACATGTACTATGCAACAACTTAGGGGACTGCGCGCGACGTCGTGAATTCACGGAACGTTAGCGGCCCTGTTCAAGTTCATAACATAGGAAGTGGTATGGCTCACGTAAAACTGCCAGATGGAAGCAACGCTGTTGTTTCCACCCGCAATCTAAATGCGGTCTCTTCCAACGCTGAAACAACGTTTTACGCTGCGAGGCGAAACTAGTGATGGAGACTTTACACATCTGCCAGTGGCACATCTACCGGCAGATATTAACTTAAAGAAAAACTTCATACATAACGAACCATTAGTTTTGTGTCTTTGCATTTGTGTAGGGAGTTTGGTCCCGGATTAGGAAGAGAAAAAGAGAACTGACGCAGAGGCTAGTTAACTCCCGAACAAATGAAAATGGCTAAAACTAACAGTACGCACTTCTTGAATTAAAAAAACAATTTTACTGATTAAAAATTATACGAAGTAATGGTGAGGAGACGGGCGCAGAGTATGTGCCCGTCTCCTCTGTTAGAATGTACCGATCACGGATCAGTGACGCATATTTGCAGGGATCTCGATCAGACCCCCCGCAAACCCGATCTGAGATGGCACAGGCTGACCCGCGCGATTTTTCTTCCACCAGCGGATTGCTGCCGCCACTTGCTTGCGGCACGCCTCGTTGGTCGTCGATCGCTCGCCGGTGATATTCCACCGGGGGCTCCCGGCGACACTCCAGCCGATGTTAGTTGGCCCAGTGGACGTCTTGAGTTGCTGTACAAGCAACATCTGTTCTGCTGTTGCCATGGTAACACCATCCCTTCTATAGTGCCCGAAGGCGCGATTATCGACTCATTATAAAGCAAATGTATGTAGAAATCAATACTATAGGGTCTTTATCACCTTCCGAGCGTCTGTTTGACCAGAGCGTCTGCTTCGGTGTTTTTTTCACGAAGAACGTGTGTATATTTCGTAGGTAGGTTTATTTCGCCTTCCAGCACACGGATTTTGATCAGTTTTTCACGCATAACTGCGTGTTTTACTTTAAAAAGACCGTTTATCTGGTTGACCATGAGGGCTGAATCTGAATACACCTGTATAGAAGAAGCTTTAATTACGTGGTTCTGGAGCATTTCATGCACTTTTTCGAGAGCAAATATAAGAGCGTTATATTCGGCTTCGTTATTTGTGGCTATCCCGAGGGCTACACCCTGTTTATGGAGGAGTTTACCATTCTGGTAAATTAAGTATGCGCTTGCTGCCTGACCGGGGTTATTGAGTGATCCACCGTCTGTAAATATGGTTAGTTCCATACAGTATTATACTTCAGAACGTAGAACTTAGAACGTGGAACGAATTAGCTTGGATGGGGTAGGTGGCACGGGAGGGCCCCCTTCGCTAAAGCTACGGAGGGATAAAAAGGGCAGCAGCGCCCCTAACGTAGTTCACGACGAAGTCGGAACGAAGTGGGGAATCTGCCCCATCAAATCACTACCGTAATTAAGAATTAAAGCTGACCCAATTTCTCTTTGCGTTCGGTTTCCTCTTTTACGAGGTTAAGGAAACGTTCTGTTGAAGAAAGTCTTCTATGACCGACCACTTTGGCGATATATTCAAGTGAAGCACCACCTATGAGCTGGTGAGCTATAAAGGT
>CAYMIY010000006.1:14762-34629 GCA_964390735.1 uncultured Gammaproteobacteria bacterium | reverse complement strand
ATACCGGTTTGAAGCAGAATTTCGACTAATGCATATGTTCGCGGATCTTCCTTGGCCAGATCACGTAGAGCGCGATATTCAAGTTTACTTAAGATGCGTGGAGGTGTTTGTGTGTATTTAGGATGTGCGATATCAAGAGATGGATTCTGATCAATAACACCTTCATTTTTCAGATAGCGGAAGAATGTTCTGATAGAATTGAGCTTACGAGAAGCAGATTTCTTTGTATAGTTTTCTTTAAGAAGCTTAGCTATAAAGCCGTCTATGTCGTCTTTTTTTATCTCACGAACGTCAGTCTTTTCCTGAGTCGTTAAAAAGCCCACGAACTGTTCAAGGTCTTTCTTGTATGCAATAATAGTGTGTTGTGATTTGCCCTGACTCTTGAGATTGTTAATAAACTTTTCAAGAAGGGACGGTAATAAATAGTTATCCATAATTAACCTATAATATATCACATCGAGTTTAAATATTCAAGTTGAAATATATATTTAGTTTCAGCTTGTCTCACCAGGTAGAAAGAACACCCTCCCCAGCTTGACTGAACTCATGATTTTTAGTAAACTAAGGTATATTATCATTTCTCGTATATTATGGCTGTTTTATCAATAAATAAAGATCAATTCCAAAAAGAAGTTGCAGAAAGAAAAGGACTCGTAATGGTCGATTTCTATGCAGACTGGTGTGGACCTTGTAAACTGACCTCTCCTATTATAGAAGAACTCTCAGAAGAGTATACAGATGTGTCGTTCGTTAAGGTAAATGTAGATAATAACCAGGAATTAGCTTCACAGTACTCAGTGTTCTCTATTCCCACATTCATCGTTTTTAAAGATGGTAAGCTCGCAACTCAGTTTGTGGGTGCTATGGGCAAAGAAGGCTTTGAAGAACAGCTAAACAAAGCTAAAACGGGGTAATTATCTTCATAAAAAAACCACGTATACTGCGATGTGCTCGTAAGATATGTTTATGCGACTGATTTATGACGTATTGTGCGAGCGTTGCAAGCCATCGGTAAGAAGAATCTACAGGTGCATTTAAACCAGCTGGTATCTTTGCTTCATCAACCGGAAGCTTCAGGTTCTTATAGGTAGAAAAAGCCGGCGTTGCAGTAGAAACAACCCCTGCCTTTTTAACCAGATCGGGCACAATAACGGCATCTGGCTTGACCTCTACTATCTCAGAAACACTTTTATCTTCAATTTCGTGTTCAACAGTTTCGGCTAAATCAACAGTTTCTGTCGGAGTTGAAACAGGCATAAACTCCTTATTTGGCGAACCATTCTGTTCAAGGTGATATTTTCTGATAAGGTCATGGATTGGTGTGAAGTTGCGTGCGACCATATAGTCATTATATACAAATTATTTTATTTTGCATATTTAGCACAAGGAAATTCATATCCACAGGCACATTGTTTGGTCCATTCACTTATTGGTTTGTGAGTTTCGTCAGCAAATGTCCGTCCGCATGCAACCACATCACCTTCTACCACTAATTTATTAGGACAATGGTAATGACCGTCATTAGGCTTTCCACACTCTTCACATTTATTTCCAAATATCTCCTGAACCGAAGTCACAGGCATCCAGCGCTCATAAGGTATACCACTTTGCATAAGTTGAGATAATTGTGAAACAGTATAGAAGCCATCCTGACTACCTTCCGTTATAGGGCAACTTCCCCCTCCTTGAACAACAGCTTCTCTTTGAACGTACCATGCCATTAATAGTTTTTCTTGAACTTCTTCATCCTCGATTTCATTAAATATACGTTCAACTTCAGGCGCGAGCTGTCCTTTTCCAGACAAGACCATCTTTATATCAGCAGCTCTGTTGTATATCATTGTGAGCATATTTCTTAATTCACTATCACCTCTCCGTACAAATTCGTCGGCAGATAGATATGAATATTCAATTACTTTGGAAGCATATTGTTTTACCCAAGCTTCTAGCTGACGTTTAGATTCTGCTTTGAACTTTTCGCCAGCAGCTAGTGCTTCGGGATCAATATGCGCCATTTGCATAATATCCTGTACATCAGAATCAGGATTATCAGAACGATATATAAATGGATGTTCTAACATTTCTTGTGCTGTGGTAAAAGGGATAGAAGTAAGTGTCATCCGTTCCATTATCTTGACACTCTCGTCCACCGCATCAGCATTTTCTTTATAACGCACTATCTTTTCACTAATTTTTTTTGCTCCATCAGGAAGTTTTTCACTTGTAAAGATAAATGCGAAACCATAATCACCGAAATATGCAGGCGATAGTTTAACACCCACAGTTGAGCGGCCATCGTCTATAGCTTCGTCATCAATAAATGCACCTCTGATTTTATCCATACCTACTAAGTCGGAACGTTCCCTACTACCAATAGGTGACATTTCAGCAGCTCTTAGCATAGTTTCTCTTATATCCGTTCTCGCAAATTCCATACGCTCATCTCTTAAAAAGAATGTAAGTTCGTCATACGGGACTTTTCCTGCAAATTCATTCACAAATTTATATGCGTTTTCAGAAAAGTAAAATAACATTTCAGGATATAGCTCTTCGAAAGGTATCTCTGGATGATCGTGACGGAGCATTTTCAAAAAATTCACTTCATTCGTAGGATTGTAGTATTTGAAGATGGATTCTGATTTTCCTTGAACTTCAACTGTGGGTTCAGGAAGTTCGCTCGCGAAAGTGCTAAATGTTTTTGCATCGGGAGTTACTGTGGTGTATTCGATTTGGTCGCGACGGTCGATGGTCGCAACCTCTGGTTGAGGATATGACATAAGATCCCTGCTCGGGGTATTGAAGAATATGGCAGGTATTCGGACTTTCATGCGAAGCATGATTACCGCTGCGGCACAGTCACTGAATTACACAGTGTTCCCTTTCACCTCGCCGAAATCCCGCACCAGACGGTGCGTGATGAAGGCGCGTTTACCTCATATATGAGGGGTTATTGTCTTCTCACCATCTTTTTTAATAGATAGTAATGACAAAGACCATATTCTGGAAAAGTTAAGTAACGAACGTATTATACCTTTTTCACAGCTAGTTTAGGTGTGTATTTAGCAATAATTCGTTCAACATACGAGTATCCATAAAATAGTACATACGTATAGACTAAATCTCCTATCAACGTATTTCGGAGAAAAGGTAATCCCATCAGATAAGCCTGGAACAATCCAGAAAGATCTTTTGCATACATAGAAGAAGTCATCCAGACACCAAAGTTTGTAATAATGAAGAACATAAGTGAAGCTAGAGTAGCAATAGCTGTTATTTTCATGAATGTTTTTGTTTCCAGAAACTGTCCCAGGAAAACGGTGATGATAAAACTGCCATACACAAACAACATAGTGGAATGAAATCCAATAACCACATCTGAAATAAGCATCACTATCAGCGGCAGAGCATATGCTTTCCATCCTTTAAGTGAAGTAGCAGAATAAAGAGCAAGAGCTGCAACAGGAGTAACGTTGGGCAAGTGAGGTGCTATTCTCATGAATGCAGCAAGAAGAATAATAGCTATGATCGATATGTTTTTCGTTAATATGTTTCTATTTTCCATTCTATTTTGTCCGCAGGATGTAATATATAACTACCAGCGCCTACTTGGGCCTGTTTTCCATTTACATAAAACGCCCAGAATTCATGTTTGTTTTTATCTGCTACACGATCATTAATTGAAGTAATAAATGCGTTTTTACCCGTGCCTGTCATCTCTACTTTATTTGTTTTTGTTAAGAGCGATAGTGCAGTCTGATTTTCCTCTATTTCAACATCCTGTTCATGCGGATTTGATGGATTAATAATAATGTATTGACTGACAGAGATAGTTTTACTGGTTTTTATTGCACCTGACTCGTGTGTTTGTGTTTTTTGACCGGTGTATAAAAAGAATCCGGTGATAAAAAGAATTACGGCAAATAAGAGAGATATGTATAGTCTTTTATACATCAGGTAACTACCTCCTCTCCTTCGGTATAGTACCGTGCCAGAACAAACATGTAATCAGATAACCGGTTAAGGTATGCTATGCATGTTGTATCAGCCGAAATCTCGACCAGAGACCGTTCGGCGCGACGACATACGGTGCGTACAACATGACAGTATCCTGAAGTCACTCCCCCTTGAGGCAGAATAAATCGGGTGAGAGGTTTCAGTTTTTCTTCTATATGATCAATTTTTTTCTCCATGACTGCAATCTTTTCTGTGAGTGAATCTTTTCCTGGAGCACCCGCAAGTTCACCCATAATAATATACAAATCTGTTTGAATGGAAGTGAGATACGTTTTGTTTTCGTTATCTGTAACGTGTGCGATTAACAAACCCAAGAAGCTGGTTAATTCATCTATCGTTCCATACGCGGCAACACGCGCATCACTTTTAGCAATGCGCGTGCCGCCAAACAGAGATGTTTCACCCTTATCCCCTGTTTTTGTATAGATCTTAACCATAGTTAACAGGCAGAATATCCGCACGTATAACATTTTTTACAACCTTCTTCGTGTGCAAGTGTTGAGTTTCCACATTCTGGACACAGATCAAAAATAGCTGCAGATTTTGCGGGTGTTGCAGCAACAAGAGCCGGCTGAACTGTCTGTCCAACAAGCTGTGCTTCACTTTTCTGTGCATGTCCATTTCCATTTGTTGAAACTGAAACCTGAATGTCTGGTTTATTCAGAATGAAATGCATGGTAAGTACTTTGGCAATAGCATCAGGTAAGCTTCCAATACGATCTTTACCAAATCCGATTGATCGTGAACCGCCGATACCTTGCAATTGGTCTATCACGACCTTTACCCGTTCGTGAGGTGGAAGGTGTGATGAGAATCGGAGTGCAACCGATATCACACGACCCATACCCTCAGCCATGGCGTTTACATCTGTTCCTGCTTTACCAACGGTGATAAACACTTCGTGTGGTTCACCATCACCATTTGTATTAATAGTGATGAATGCAGTCCCGACTGGTGTACCTATCTTATATGTTGATCCATGAACAACCATTGGTCGTGGTCTGACTTTATACTCCGCTGTTTTTGCTTTTTCTTCTGGCTTCTTTTCTTCGATACGCGAAAGCACTCCCTGTCGTGAGCCATCTCGCATATATGCGATACCCTTAAGTCCCAGATCATATGCCATGTTATACAGCTTTTTCACATCATCAACAGTGTGTGCATTTGGTGCGTTTACTGTCTTTGAGATAGAAGCATCGACATATTTCTGAATGACTGCCTGTACTTTTACATGATCCTCAGGTGAAAGATCATTTGCGGATACAAACCATTCAGGTCTTTTTATTTTCCCTGCTTCGAGTTCTGCACCATGTCTTTTGTACCATTCTTCGTACAAATGGTGACGTATCACGTGTTCGCCAATTCTATCGCGACGAATAAATTCAAATTCATAAACCGGTTCAATACCTGATGTAGTGTTGGCCATTAAGGATGTTGATCCTGTTGGCGCCTGCATCAGAATAATTGAGTTACGGATACCGTTGTCGGCAATATTCTTCTGAATTTTTTCAGGTAGTTGTTGGATGAATTTGCCTTTACCATACATCTTTTTATCGAACTTTTTGAAAGAACCTTTTTCTTTTCCGATATCTGAAGATGCCTGATAGGCTTCATCACGGATGATCTTATATACCTGTTCACAGAACTCAAGGGCCTCATCTGACCCGTAGCGCATATGAAGTCTGATGAGTGTGTCACCCAGTCCCATAGTACCGAGACCTATGCGGCGTTCGCCTTCATACTGTGTTTTTCGAATACCTTCAAACACATAAGGATCCATTTCAACTACATTATCCTGGAAACGGACGGCTGCCCGTACAACCTTTTTCAATCCATCAAAATCAAACTTGGCTTTTTTATCAATATCATTTCCCTTTACGAGTGCTGAAAGGTTGATTGAGCCAAGATTACAGACACCCCATGGTGGAAGACCTTCTTCACCGCATGGATTTACGCAGTTAATGCGATTCCAGTAATAGTTATTATGCATTTTGTTGTAGCGTTCCATGAATACAACACCAGGTTCGGCTGATTTCCATGCTGCTTCGGCGACCAGATCCCAGATTTTGCGTGCTTTTACAATTTTCTGCACGATAACTTTCTTTCCCATATTTTTCCAGACCTGTATATCACCATCCCATTTTGTGTCATATTCAGGATCAGTTGTATCCGGGAAGATGAGCGGCCAGTCTGCATCGTTTTTAACAGCTTCCATAAAGGAATCCGAAATACAGACAGAAAGATTTGCACCATTAATACGAGTGAGATCCTGTTTTACGGTAATAAACTCTTCGATATCAGGATGCCAGTCCCAGAGCATAAGCATAAGAGCTCCACGGCGTGTTCCACCCTGCTGAATAATATCTTTTGTTGCGACAGAAAAAAGTTCGGCCCAGTTACATGGTCCTGAAGAAAAACCGTTTACTTTCTGAACGCGTGTACCACGGGGGCGAAGAGATGAAAGGTTGATTCCGACACCACCCCCATGAGCCATGATCTCAACCATTTGTTTGAGTGTATCGAGAATGCCACCACGTGAATCCTGAGGAGATGGGATCACAAAGCAGTTGTAGTAGGTAACAGAGTAACCGGTGCCTGCACCAGCCAGAATACGACCACCAGGGACGTATTTAAAATCCTTCATAGCACCATAAAATTCTTTAGACCATTTTTTCTGATCTTTTGGCTCAATTGCTGCCACAGCATCGGCAACACGTTTCCACATGTCATCGGGAGTTGGTTCTACAGCTTTTCCTTTTTTATCTTTTAATGAATATCGATCCAGAAACACTTTTTCCGAAATACCACTGAGTTTCATAATATCTGTAATAATTAATAATTAAATTGTTTCATTGCTCCACTGTTCCATTGTTTCTATAACAATGGAGCCATGGGACCATGAAACAATTAGTTAAAGCAATCCTTTTAATTCCTTCTCAAATTCTTCAAGATCAACAAATCTTCTGAATACAGAAGCAAATCGTATATATGCAACCTTATCCAGTTTTTTAAGGTGTTGCGCTACCATATTTCCCAGCACATGGCTATACACCTCCCCTGTTTCAGATCCTGTTACATCCTTTTCTATATCTGACACAATCTGTTCTACCTGTACCGCAGTAACGGTCGTTTTCTCTGCTGCCTTTCGTATTCCCTGTCTTAATTTTTCCCTTATAAAACGTTCGCGGCGATCATCACGTTTCACGACAAGGATCGGCAACTCATCTACACGTTCATATGTTGTAAATCGTTTTTTGCATTTCGGACACTCACGTCTGCGACGTATCGCCCGTCCATCTTCAGCGACCCGTGTCTCAATTACTTCCGAATCATTATTCTTACAAAATAAGCAATGCATATATAGATATTGTGTCTCTATTAAATTTAGAACACCATTGGTAGGATTTCAAGGGATAGGTAGTGGTTCCTTAAAAATCAAACCATATCATTTCATCTGAAACCCAACAAACAATCATTTCTCATAAATTATTTGAACAAAAGCTGTCCTGATGGTACATATGGTATGATATAGGTATGCAAAAGTTTGTTTTGGACACCAATTTGTTCTTCAATATGGAAGCCGGTCTTGGTATGGGTCAGAAAACAGAAGATGTTGTTCGTAGTATGACTACAGCTATAAAGCAGCTCACCGCAAAGGGTGAAGCTGAATTTTATACTGCCCCACGCATTGTAGATGAATTCTTGAGTTTTTTTCAGGACAAGCACCAGCCATTCATTGAAGAGTTTCTGTCTGCATTGATTGTAAAAGCACCCCACATTCATGACATTTCGATTAGTGCTTCTGTTTTTTATAAACTAGTTGATGACGCCCGTACGCGTAATTTTCGCGGAGCAACAATTGCTGAGGAAGAAATGCAGAAAGCAGCGCGTCTCATGAACGAACATACCCTCAAAGAAAAAAAAGCGTTTGAAATGGCATTGGGTCCTGCAGTGAAATCATTCCGCGATCGTTATCGACAAACAACTCGTTTTGGATTCCTCGACAGTGTTGCAGATCTTGACCTTATTATGCTCGCTAAAGAAATCGATGGCACTATTATTTCTTCTGATGAAGGAGTTACCACTTGGGGAAGACTATTTGGCGTAAGAGAGATGGGTGTTTCTACATTTGGAAATATGCTTCGTGGTGTGTGATTACGCATCTTCAGGTACTAGCTTAAGCATTGCATCTATTGCCTTATCCACTATTGTACGAGTTGGTTTTTCTACATAAATTAAATGTTCACCTAACAGATTCATTATTCTCGACTTAACTGTATCATCTGGAATTACAAGATAAAAATGATAGTTAGCGGGAGGATGTGAAACAATAACAAGTATGTCGAAGTTAAATCTCTTAATAAAATAGAAATGTGACAGATCATCCCAACGTGCGGCAACATCTGCCGATTCAATACCAAACTTTGTTATTTTATGCTCAATATCAGGCGGAGGGGTGATAGTTAGTGTATAAAAAAGAAAAAGCGCTGCCCATATAGGGATGAGGAGAATAGTATCTCCAAAAAAGAATATTATGGTAGATAACAGAATTGCTACTGCGAGAAAAAATCTCACAACATTCTTTCCTCTTTTTTTATAGACGCGCATAGGAGATCGCCAGTGGTATATTACTTGTGGATTAGAGTGGGCAGTATCTTCTTGTGTTTTCTTTTTATCCATATAAGTATTGTTCTTTATTTTCTGAAAAAAGTCAATGTGTATAATGGTATAGTTATCTTATGCCATCTATTAAAATCGAAGTCACATACAAGACAATTTTGCTCCTTCTGCTTATTGTTGGTGGTATTTATCTTGTGTGGCTCGCGGGAGATCTTATTTACTCACTGGTTATCGCATTTATTTTAATGAGTGCACTGCGTCCGATGGTGCAGGTTATGCAGAAGAAAGGAACTCCTCGTTTTCTTGCTGTATTTATTGCTTATTTCAGTTTTGTGCTATTTTTCAGTTTTCTCCTTGTCATTGTCATTCCACCTATTGTTACACAAATAATAACACTCATAGGCTCACTACCTCTTATGTTGCAGTCACTAAATCCTCAATTAGCACACGTAATAAATGTTGATTCTCTGGCGGGATATTTACCCAATGTAACTAATGTTGTTTTTCAATTTGCAAGCGGTCTGTTTTCTAATCTCCTTTTTATTGTTTCAACACTTTTTTTTGGTTTTTACTTTCTTCTTGAGGAAAATTTACTTAAAAATCTGTTTGAGCATTTTTTTCCTGAAGCAACAGCAAACAGAATTATTGCTGTCGTCGAAAAAGCTGAAAAGAGAATGTCATCATGGTTCTGGGGAGAGCTTGTGCTTATGACTATCATCGGTGTAATGACATTTATCGGTCTTCAGTTTATCAATATGACTTATATTCTCCCTCTTGCAGTTCTTGCGGGTATCCTTGAAGTTGTCCCGAATATTGGACCCACAATCGCAGTCATACCTGCATTTATTATTGGTATATCCCAATCATACATTCTTGGTATTTCGACAATCGTTCTGTACACACTTATACAACAACTAGAAAACAACTTAATTGTTCCTGTTGTTATGAAGAAAGCTGTGGGTATAAATCCTATAATGAGTTTAATTGCTCTTATTATCGGTGGAAGGCTTGGTGGTATACTGGGTGTCTTATTAGCTATACCTGTCTATCTTATTTTAGAAACGATTCTTGAAGAAATAATGAAAACCCATAATCTGTTTGTTAAGAAATAATGGGTACGAAAAAAACACTCATTTCTCTATTTCTCTTCTTAATCTCAATTACATATCTGGTTTATGCAGCTATACACATTATCAGTACGTCTGCACCAGATTTTTATGTGTACTATTATGCAGGGGAAGATTTTTTACATGGTATCAATGCATACGCAGATGTTACGTTGTATACCGTATTCACTTATCCTCCTGTCAGTCTTGTGGCGATTTCACTATTGGCATTCCTCCCTGTTCAAATATCACAAACAATATTCGTTATTATCAGTAGTCTCTCTATATTCGCATTACCATTCATGAGTATGAAAGGATTGCGCGTAACACACTCACTCATTGCGCTTTCATTTATTACTGCATGTTTTGTTTTCTCATTTCCCGCGAAGTTTACCCTTGGGATGGGGCAGATTAACGCGATTGCCTTGCTCATCTTTGTCATCGGGATATCGATAAAGCGACCTCCCCTTTTTAAATCGTTATTACTGATAATCGCCTGTATATTCAAACCTATTCTTGCATTCTGTCTCATTATATATATAGTAAGAAAAGATCTTCGTATGGTTCTGTATCTCAGTATGTGGGCGTTCATTGCCCTGACAATAAGTTATGCGAGTGTCGGCCAGGAAACATATATGTATTACCTGAAGCATATTATTCCCCATTTGTCATCTGTTGCAGGACGAGAGGTATATTACAACCAGGGCCTCCTTGGTTTTATATCCCGCTTAATCCCCGATTTTCAGCTACGATCTGCACTCTCACTTATCTTGAGTATGAGTATTGTGGGGGTGATGATATGGAAGATGCTGCGTACAACGGTATTTCAGTACCAGCTTGCATTAGCGCTATCTACTCTCGTTATCATCGATACACTTTCATGGCAGCATCACTTTATATTTCTTCTCTACCCTGTTCTCTTTATCGTTATGTATCTGAAACACACCTCAGTTCAAATCATTGTGGCTATTGCGTATATACTCATCAGCATAAATATAACGACCCCTGGTTTATACACAACAATACCTGCACTCTTATTGCTCTCTCACGGGTTTTATGGAGCAATTCTTATCTGGAGTATACTCATATTCGGAGAATATGCGGTAAAAGTGCGGGAATAACTATAGTATAATGTTAACTTATGAAGATAGCAGTACTTGGTGGAGGATTTACCGGTCTTACAGCGGCTTATTATCTCCAGAAAAAAGGTCATGAAATAACCATCTACGAACAGAATACAGCACTCGGCGGACTTGCTGCCGGTTTTAAAGAACCTGAGTGGGACTGGTATATTGAACGCGCGTATCACCATTTATTCGCATCAGATAAGGATATTAATACACTTGCAAAAGATACAGATTTTGATGGCATCTATTATCAGAAACCAGAGACAGCCTCACTTTTTAAAGTAGGAAATAATTACCGCACTTTTCCCTTAGATTCACCGCAGGACCTGCTTTTATTCCCTCTATTATCGCTTCCTGAACGTGTGCGTGTAGGAGCGGTTCTCGCTTTTTTGAAGTATGCCGGCTTTAAATCGATATATGAACATATGACAGCAGATGCATTTTTGAAAAGATATATGGGGGATCACGCATACCAGATTATGTTTGGAGAACTCTTTCGGAAAAAATTCGGTAAATATGCGGAGAATATCCTTGCTTCATTTATCTGGGCGCGTGTTGTCGTCCGGACAAATCAATTGGGCTATGTGAGGGGAGGATTTCAGACATTTATCGATCATCTGTCAGATGTTATAACTGAAAATGGATCTGATATTCATCTGGGACAGAGGATTGAACACATAGAAAAGCAGGGAGATGGATTTGAGCTGACTATACGAGACGTAGCACATGAGTCTAACAAAAAAGAATTGTATAATTTGATAGTTTCCACCTTACCCACACCGGTACTGACAAAATTAGGAGAACATATTTTTCCCGCACAATTAACGAGCAATTTCCGAAGCATCGAATACCTGAATGCAGTTTGTCTTATTCTGGAAACCGAAAACCCTATATTACCTCGTGCGTACTGGCTTAATATTTGTGACCCTGCGTTACCTGCAATGCTTGTCGCGCAGCACACCAATTTTGTTGAGAAAGAACATTATGGAGGCCGTCATTTAGCTTATACAGCAAACTATGTCGAAAAAACGCATCCACTTATTACGATGGATAATACAGATGTCTTTGAGCATTATGCAAAGCAGCTGATGCAGATAAATCCTGACTTTGATGGGAAGGCAACGCGCTATTATGTGTTCAAAGCACCATTTGCTCAACCCATTATCGACGAGTCATATCTTACTAAAAAGCCTACATTCACAACACCCGTTGAAAATTTCTTTGTTGCTAATCTTGATATGACGTACCCATATGAACGAGGGACGAACTTCGCGGTGAAACTGGGGCGGGACGTTTCCGAGATGATATAATGGGGGACATGGACGCACAGGAGAACTTACTAGATATCATAACACTACTTTCGCGACTTATTGTTTTTGACCTCTATGACTTCAATCAGTTTCTCAAACGACTCATTAAACTTCTTACGCGCATAGTCGACGTTGATTCGTGTTTTATCTATATACGCGATAACGAAACGAAACAGTTAATCCTGGTCGCCTCAAAAAAACCAAAAGGCGAACTAGTCGGACATATTACCCTTCAGAGAGGTGAGGGTATTACCGGTTGGGTAGCAGAACATGTGAAAACAGTGGTAATTGAGAAGCAAGCATATAAGGATAGAAGATTCAAACCGTTCAAAGAGCTTCCCGAAGATCGGTATGAAGCATTTCTTTCTGTCCCTATTTTAAATAAGGAAGGTACGATAGGCGTCATTAATTTTCAGCATAAAGCACCTTATCATTTTTCCTCATATCAGCTCAAACTCATAGAAGCCGCAGTAAAAATAATCGCTTCTGCGTTTGAAAAAAATGTCTGGGAGAAAAAAGTAGCACATCTGGAACATAAACTCGAAGAACGCAAACAGGTAGAAAAAGCAAAAGGATTACTCATGAAAAAAAATGGCATGACCGAGCGTGAAGCATATAATTTAATGCAGAAAGAATCGATGAAAAAGAGGAAAACCATGAAGGAAATCGCCGAGGCAGTGCTACTTGTATATGAATAAACCACTTTGATCACTTCGTATATCTTGTCGGCTAAATGAGCCTTTGGTATACTACAGTTATCTCAACGTTGAGATATTTTTTCTTCCTACAAAGAAGTCGGAAACTACGCGGACGAAGTCGTCTGCTCGTCAGTCGGTGGACTATAGTCTATGGTCCATAGACCTATTCATTATTTATTTTTCTTTTTATTATGATTAGCGAGAAAACTGCGTTTAGTATGATTAAAGCGGGCGATATTGTATTTGTTGATTTAAAGTTTGTAGATCTGCGTGGTGTCTGGCATCATTTTTCGATTAATGCGCGTGATTTTGATGAAAAATCTATTGCAAAAGGTATTGGATTTGATGGATCGAGTATTCGTGGCTTCCAGTCAATATTCGAAAGCGATATGCTTCTTAAGCCTGATACAGCAACATTGTTTGTAGATCCATTTTTTGAAAAAACACTGTCGTGCATCTGTGATGTATATGACCCAACAACAGGCAAGCCATTTGAAAAAGATCCTCGCTATACTGCCAAAAAAGCAGAAGCATATCTCAAAAAATCGGGAATGGGAGACATATCATACTGGGGACCTGAAGTAGAATTCTTCATCTTCGACAAGTTGTCTTATTCATTATCACCGTATTACTCAACCATTGCCATTTCCAGCCAGGATATGGCTGAAGGTGAGGTAGAGGAGGATGGATACCGTATATTGCCAAAGAGCGGCTATTTCCCCGTACCTCCGTTTGATAAATATCAGGCTGTCCGTAGTGAGATGGTCACAACGCTTCAGTCGCTCGGTGTCGATGTTGAAGTACACCATCATGAAGTTGCAAGCTGTGGTCAGGCAGAAATCGATCTGCGGTACGGCACACTTGTCACGATGGCAGATAAAGTAATGATCTATAAATATGTCATACGTAATGTCGCGAAAAAATATGGCATGACCGTTTCATTTTTGCCGAAACCTATTTATGGCGATAACGGTTCCGGCATGCATACGCATCAGAGTATCTTTAAAAAAGGTAAGAATATGTTTTACGATCCAAAGGGTTACGGTGAGTTGTCTAAAGAAGCTCTGTCATACACCGCGGGTCTCTTATCACATATTGAACCATTACTCGCGATTACGAATCCAACCACCAACTCATATCGTCGGTTAGTCCCTCATTTTGAAGCCCCGACTTCCATCGCGTTCTCAAAAAGAAATAGAAGTGCTGCCATACGAACACCGATGTACTTTACCGGGGAAGAAATGTCGAAACGTATTGAGTTTAGATGCCCTGATCCGACCTGCAATCCATACCTGTCATTTGCAGCACAACTGGTGGCTGGTATAGCGGGTATGAAAGACAAGCTCGATCCGACAAAAATGGGCTTCGGACCATTTGATGAGAATATCTGGGAGAAGTCAGATGTCCGTCAGACACCAGGGAGTCTTATGGATACGCTTGCTGCTCTAAAAAAAGACAAGACGCTCATTGCGTCGGGTGTCTTTGCCACAGAACTTATTGAGAGTTATCTCGAAGTGAAAACAGAAGAGGCGAGACTCGTGCAGATGTATCCAACGCCATCTGATTATTGGTTCTACTCAGATATATAAAATAATGTTATTGTAGGGACAGAACAATGTTCTGTCCCTACGTAATATGAATATTTATACGATTTGAAGATGTTCGATAAAATGCTTTTCAGAAAAGTTTTCATCCTGAAGCATATAGTAGTCGAACGTTTTATGAGCGTGCTTTTTATACTCTTTGCTTCTGAATTCAAGTAAGTCGGCATACTGTCTGGCAATGGCTTCTTCATTTGTTTCTCCACGGAACTTAATGAAATGATCTCCCCAGATTACTGGTTTCGGATTGAGAAGAAACCGGTTATACATGTCTTCCAGTACATCATGAGGTGTTTCAAGATGAATAATAGTCGCGATTGATGACAATTCTCTAAGGATATCTTCTGCTAGATAGATAACGCTTCCTGTTGTATCAATAACAATATCTTTATCAGCGTTTTTTTTTGCAAGTGTGAGTACTTCTCTCATCGTTTCATGTTCAAGCTCAAGATATCTCTTACTATTCTGTTCATATCGATCCTCATACGGTTGACCCATCCATTCAGCAACTTCAGATAAGGTTTCAAAACCGGTGTCCTGGAGTTCTTTTTCGAGTTTTGCAGCAATAATATCATCACATCCATACCTGACAAATCCCAGATTCTCGAGTTTCTGACTCCAGAATGTTTTTCCAACACCGGGCATACCGATTATAGATAGTAGCATATAGCTTAATTATTTTTAAATACCGATAGAATATCTGTCAGGACACCACCTGCAGTAATCTCACTGCCGCCACCTGGGCCCTGTATCACAAGAGGAAAATCATTATATCTTCGTGTGGTAAAACTCGCTATGTTATTATCGCCGCGTATTCTTCCCATGAGTGAGCTCTCATCAACTTCACATAAATCAGCGGTTACTTTTCCATCTTTTAATCGGGTAACATATCTCAGTTTTTTATTATTTCTTTGAGCTATTTCAGTCCTTTTTTTAAACTCATCATCATATACTTTTAGTGCATTGATATAATTGCTTTGATCGATATAATTTCCTGCATATTCACAGAACGGATGAATATTAAGATCTTTCAGTTCGATTTTCCAACCCATTACCCGAGCGAGAATAAGTGCTTTTCGCGCAACATCCCGACCTGATAGATCCTGTAACGGATCCGATTCTGTATATCTTCTTTCTATTGCCAGTTTCATTGCTTCACTGAAAGACAGTCCATTTTCCATTTCAGTACATACAAATCCAAGTGTTCCACTCAAACAGCCTTCAATTTCCAGCACCTCATCACCGGTAATAAGCATATTTTTAAGTGTATGAATGATAGGCAAAGCGGCACCTACCGTTGTGTTGTATCCAACGCGAGTACCCCACGAATCAAACTTATCAAACAGTTCCTGAGAACTACTTAACGGACGTTTATTCGACATGACCACACTTCCGCCACGTTTCAGACTTCTGATAAGGATATCTGAGGTATCTTCTGACGCTGTCGTATCGATAACTACAAACGGAAGAGGGATTTTGTTTACTGCATCATCAATGCTGCTGGCAAATGCTTTGTTATTGTATTTATGCAGCTCTTCATCAGGAAATCCGAGTGAGTAGAAATAACCTGATTTAGATGAAAAAAAGCCACAATATTTGAGATTGATCCAGCTTTCTTCTCGGATGCGATCATGGTTCTGTTTTATGAGTTCCATAACGGAGCGACCGACGTTTCCTACTCCTAAATGTAAAATATTTACGTATTCAAAAGATGTCATATGTGTGTTTATTAAAAAACCCCGCTTTTGGCGGGGGTCTGTATCTTATAATCATTACCTCCCGCCACAATTACGTGGACTTATAGATATAGGTAATGGTTTGTTGCATGTGCAAATGGTGCATATGGTCATTGTAATGGAGTGCTCCATCAGTGTCAAGGAGATTATGGCCTTAATTAGCTCTAAAGCTATACTTTTTATGTATTATTATGCAATAATCGCTTTGTTTCCACTTTATAGAGCTCAACATTGGGTTGATCAAATGTATTCACATCGAGTAATTTGCCTAAAAACATCATCTCGATCATCTTGAACTGCATATATGCACCTAATTCTTCTGGGGTGATTCCATTGAGCGTGATTTCACAGTAGGGAAGCTTGAGCGAACTATATGCGATTTTTACACTGCCGTAAATTGCAGCCATGATATCAGATACCTTTCGGTTATCTATGTGTTCTATTAGACCTGCAAACTGTAATGTCTGGGGAGTCATGGTGTCTTTCTGTGTCTGGTCGTTCCAGCAGAATGTGGTGTATTTATCATGAGGTCCACCCCAGTAAAGCTGTACTACTGAGTGTAGATCATTTGAACCTATTGAAACGGTTGGAGTTATCCCAGCATGAACTATTTCACCTTTCGTATTTTTCTCTTTCCCAATACTTTCACCCATGAGTTGGCGATACCATTTGCCGAGAGATTCAAGCTGGGTATTAAAAAAGAAATTATCGTTCATAACAAAGCCTTTTTTTGATGTAATAAAAAGAAGCGCAGCTGAAGTAAGAGCTGGATTATTATCCTTTTTTAAACACATTGTTCTCATTGCCAATGCCCCCTTGAGGAGTTGTTTTATATCTATACCTGCACAGGCAAGAGAGAATAGTCCGACTGCAGAAAGTACAGAATATCTTCCTCCAACCAGTTTAGGTATGGATAAGGTACTTATGCCCTGTGATTGTGCAAGTTTCTGAAATTTCGAACCGTCATCTGTGGTGACTACAAGTCTGTCATTGGCATTCTGAAATTTCTTGTGTAGTACAGCCATAATGAGTTCTGTATTAACAATCGTTTCTGTGGTACTCCCTGATTTACTTATCGAGTTTATAAGAATTTCTTCTGGAGTATTCACATGTTTTTCAATAAAGTTCACTAAGCGTGTCATTATTTCAGGATTTGTTGTATCGGCAAAGATCATTTTAGGAAAGCGTGTCTCTTCAGGGTAATCATAGGTGCCATACAACGCATCGTATACTGCTTTTGTGCCAAGGTATGACCCACCGATACCGATATTCACTATATATTTCAATGATGGTGATACTTTCTGCTTTACCATCTCGAGTACGGCTGTTATATTCAGTTCATCAGAAGGCAGATTTATTGAAGATTCAAGTGCGGTATATTCTCCTGAAGATACCGTTTTGTTCATTTCATCAATATATGCACTGATTGGTTCCGTAACCTGATCAATCTCTGACTGCTGAATGGTTGATGTATCTGCATAAGTGAATTTCATAAGATTAGATAAATGATTGTAATAGTACGGTTTTTACACCTGTAGAAATAGTATAGCTTTTTGCTTCTGCAGGAATAAAGCACGAGTGTCCGGTGGTTATATGAACTGATCCTCCGGAAGTTGTGATTGTGGCCTCTCCCTCACGAACAAACAAGTGATGGAATTTATCATCCATCGCACAAGTCACTGAGTAATCACATTCAATAATATTCATAGAATAATAAGGTGTTTTAAGAAGAGAATCGCCGTTGCGTTCGCGCTTTAAGTTCTGAATATCGTTTGATTCAGGGGTTGCATCCATGTACGTAAAATAATCATCGATATGAATTTCACGAATGGTACCATCTGCTTTAAATTTACCCTGATCAAAACTCCTGATCGTACATTGAGGATCCATAACATCTCGCTGGACTTCATAGACTACATTACCCAGTGGATGATGTTCTTTATCTTCTTCCCATGAGTGGTGTACACCTCCCGCACTGAGATCTACGAGCTGACCTTTCTGTACATCCATGACGTTCACATATTGCCAGGGATTTATATCGATTATTAACTGTTTTGCTTTTAACTTAGCATTATCAAGTGAAAGCATCCCGGATATAATCTCATTGCTCCATTGCTTCATTGTTTCATTGATTTTGATACAGGCCTGTTTATACTCTTCAATCGAGATTCCTTTTTTAATTCCGCATGTAATTTTGCCATCTTCAAAGTAATACCAGGACTCTGGTTTGGGCAACCAGCGTTTATCCTGCGTTCCTGGTTTGACATGCAACTGGAATGAATTTCCCGCTGCCTGATTTATTTTAATGAGAAGTGGCATCTCGGATTCTGTTTCATGTACGTATGTTTCAATATCTGTGTAATCTGTGTTTTTTTTGAGAGGAAAATGTTCAAGATCGATATCGGCTTTGTCTGCTGAGCCCAGTTCAGGAATAAAACGCTCATCAGTTGTATCTGTTATATCGAGAAGAAGTTTGCTTCCGCTAAAGAGTTCATAACTTTGTCCGATCTTTTTGTCATTAAGAAAGGGGATATCTTTCCAGCTTTTCATGGTGAGAATATATTCACCACCCCAGGTAGGTTGTTCTATGAGCTTTGGGATTATGATGTATGGGCGTTGTAGATTCATATGATACTATCATATAAAAATATGTAGTATAATGCAAGGTGGATGGAAAAGGCACAAACCAGAAAAGAAAAATTTCACTACATTGTACGGAGCATCCGCATTAATCAGTGGATCAAGAATCTTGTTATTTTTACTGCTATTATTTTCACGGGTAAGCTATTTGATCTGCCGATTCTCATGAAATGTATCTATGGTTTTTTTGTGTTCTGTCTCCTGTCATCTACATCTTATATTCTGAATGATATTATCGATTATCCGTACGATGTTAAACATCCGGTAAAAAAGAATCGTCCTATTGCAGCAGGCAAAATAACACGACCTGAAGCAACGTTCATGGTATTTGTGCTTACTCTTACCGCGCTCATCATTTCACTCTTTTTCTCAGTAAGCTTTTTTATGCTGTCGTTTGTGTTTATTCTTCTTCATTTCCTCTATTCACTGTATCTTAAAAAATTCCCGGTTGTTGATATTTTTATTATCTCGTTCTCATTCATGTTGCGAACATTTGCAGGTGAAGTAGTAAGTGGCTATCATATTCCGATCTGGCTCCTGCTGACTATCTTTTTCGTATCGCTTTTTATGGCAACGGTAAAGAGGCATGCTGAGCTCGTAGCTCAGGGTGTGGGCACTCGCGAATCGTTGTACCACTATAAAGAACATCTTCTGAACTTTCTGACAAACACATTCGCTACGTCGACTATTATTGCGTACTCGTTTTACACATACTTTGAAAAACCACCTGATATTAACACACCTTTCTCCGGTTTTATATCAAGCACATTCCCTACATTTGAAGTGCGAAAATGGATGATGACCACAATCCCTCTTGTGGTGTATGGTATAGCACGTTATGCGCAGCTTCTGTATGAAAAAGAAGAAGGCGAACGACCTGAAAAAATAATTACGACGGATATCCCTCTGATAGTTACTATGGCATTGTGGGCCATCATCGTGATCTGCTTGGTGTATCTCTTCTAAGAATCAGTGTCATTGATCCATTGATCCATTGATCCATTGATCCATTGAT
>CAYMIY010000006.1:0-14662 GCA_964390735.1 uncultured Gammaproteobacteria bacterium | reverse complement strand
TGTAACCATGTAACCATGTAACCATGTAACCATGGAGCCATGAAACAAATACATATATAGTGTTTGTAGCTTTTAATCTATAGTAAATTTTGGTATGATTATAGTATATTCACCTATGCACGTTTGATCTGCTCTTATTAATTTTAATTTACATTTTTTCATATGACGGCTAATCAGGATGCCCCAAAAAAACAGGCTGTTTCGATGGCTATCGAGTCCATCCAAAAACAGTTCGGTAAAGGTTCTATTATGCGCTTCGGAGAAGCGCCCGTAGTCCCTGTTGAAGTTATCTCAACAGGTATTCTTCCACTCGATATGGCTCTTGGAGTCGGTGGAGTCCCGAAGGGGAGAATTGTGGAAGCGTTCGGCCCGGAAGCATCTGGTAAAACAACACTCTGTCTTTCTCTTATTGCTGAAATCCAGAAAACGGGTGGTGTTGCAGCATTCATCGATGCAGAACATGCACTTGATCCGGCATGGGCAAAGATTCTTGGAGTAAATTTAGAAGAACTTCTTATATCACAGCCTGATAACGGAGAGCAGGCGCTTGAAATAGTCGAAGCACTGGTGCGTTCCGGTGGAGTAGATCTCATAGTAGTCGACTCAGTAGCCGCACTTGTTCCGAGAGCTGAAATTGAAGGCGAAATGGGTGATGCACAGATGGGACTTCAGGCACGACTCATGTCACAGGCACTCCGAAAGCTTACCGCAGTCGTATCCAAATCAAAAACCACCATTGTATTCACTAATCAGCTCCGCTTAAAGATTGGTATTATGTTTGGCAATCCGGAAACAACTCCGGGCGGACTCGCAATGAAATTCTATGCATCACTCCGTATGGATGTACGCAAAATAGAATCGTTAAAGCGTAATAATGAAGTCTATGGCGCGCGTGTGCGTGTCAAAATCGTCAAAAACAAAGTAGCTCCTCCATTTAAGGAAGCAGAATTCGTTATCACGGGTGCCGGTATCGATCGCAACGAAGCAATGATAGATGCGGCAGTAGCGGCAGGTGTACTCACCAAGGCCGGCGCATTCATCAAGTATGGCGATAAAATGCTTGGCCAGGGTAAAGAACAGACAAAAGAAACATTATCTGGAGATCCAAAGCTCGCAGAGCAGATAATGAAGGAAGTATTTAAGAAAAGTCCGGTTATTTCATCGGAGCAGCCATCTAAAAAAGCTGCAAAATAAGGTATGACTGAGCATGACCAGCTGAGACAGGCTTTGAATATGTGTTTCTTTTATCTCAAGTTTCGTGCACGTACACGAAAGGAGATACTTGATTATCTTCACAAAAAGCAGCCTCGTTTCGGCTGGTCTGAAGAGGTGATTGATCAAACCATCGCACGACTTATAGAACTCAAATATATAGATGATCTGCAGTTTATTGAGTCGTTTGTACGAAGCAGACAGATAGGTAAGAAGTCAGGGATCCATGCTCTCACTCGCGATCTTGAGAAAAAAGGAGTCTCACGTGATCTTATTAACAGATATTTCGAAGAAAATACACTTGATCAGGAACAACTCGCATATGATGCCGTTTCTTCGCGTTGGCAACGTCTCCTTCATCTAGATAATGATAAACGGGTTCAGAAGGCAATGGCATTCCTGCAGAACAGAGGATTCGGATATGATATTATCAAAAAAACTATTGCTAAGTTAACTGAAACCGAGTAAAATAGGGGTGATTAAAAATTTGCTTAAAGAAGGTTACTATTTCATTTTTTACAGAATACAGATATATATGAGTACTTATTTCTCACGAAAAAAAATACTCTTGACGTGACCATACCGCCCTTCTTTGAGCGTAGATAATACATTATGCTTCAAAATTTACTCGACAAGTTGTTCGGGGGAAGTAAAAGGCAGGAAGAACTTGCCAGATCCCAGCAACAGGTCAAAGAAATAATACTTAAGGCAAACGAAGAGGCTCTCCGGATTAAACAGGAAGCTGAACGTGAAGCCCGCCGCACCATGGCAGAGGCACTCGAAGTCGAAAAACGAGTAGCCAATTCCCAGACACAGATTGAGGTCCAGAAGAGTGATCTGAATCGCGAAAAAACACAGCTCGAACGCGAAAAACAGAACACCGAACGCTTAAAAAAAGAGCTTGAGACACACCGTGATTCAATCCTTCAGAAACTGGAAAAGATTGCCCAGATGACCAAGGATCAGGCACGCACGCTCCTTTTACAGGGATGGGAAGATAAACTCAAAGGTGATATCGCCAAACGAATCACCAATGCTGAAGAGGAAATAAAAACAACCATAGAAGAGAAGGCAAAAGATATGCTCATCGATTCAATGCGTTATGGCGCTACTGATTACGTCGCTGAATACACCCTTTCCGTCGTTCATTTACCAAGTGAAGAATACAAAGGTCGCATCATTGGTAAGGATGGCCGCAACATCCGTTCATTCGAAGTTGCAACGGGCGTAGATGTCGACCTCGAGGAAGAAGGTGTGATCAGACTGTCATCATTTGATGCTATTCGTCGAGAGGTTGCAAGACTTTCACTCGAACGACTTATCAAGGACGGTCGTATTCAACCACAACGCATAGAAGAAATCGTTACTAAAACACGTGAGGAGATTGATAAAACTATATTTAAAGCAGGTGAAGAGCTTGCCCACAAAGTTGCTATCTATAACCTTCCACAGGAAATTACCAAAATGCTTGGTCGCTTTAAGTATCGCTACTCATACGGCCAGAATATGATTCTTCATACACTTGAAGAAACAAGAATTGGTATCGCTCTTGCCAATGAATTAAAGGTCGACGTAAACACTGTTAAACTAGGCTGTTTACTCCACGATATAGGTAAGATCGTAACTGATAAGGAAGGTTCGCACGTAGAACTCGGTGTCGAACTTCTCAAGAAGCATAGATTCCCACAGAAAGTTATTGATTGTGTGGCTCAGCATCATGAAGATACACCGTTTACTTCGATCGAGGCAATTATCGTTTACATTGCCGACGCAGTGTCAGGTGGCCGTCCAGGAGCACGTCATGAAGATCTGCAGGAATATATCAAGAGAATCAAGACCATTGAAGAAACTGCAAAAGCTAAAAAAGGTGTCCGTGATGTCTATGCACTTCAGGCTGGTCGCGAACTCAGAGTCATTGTAAAGCCTGAGGAAGTAACCGATGAAGAAGCAACTATCATGGCTGCAAAAATAAAAGAGGAACTAGAACAGAAGTTTGATGTCTTTCCGGGACAGATCAAAGTCACGATCATCCGTGAGTTCCGTACAGAATCAACAACAAAAATCTGAGCATTGTTTCCACTGAGGGGTGCACCGACTGGTGCGCCCCTTTTTTTTGATCTTCGTCACACCTCATTACATATAAATGCTACATGGTTTTTTGAGTATACTGTTTATACTGTCACAAAGCCCAAAATTGATATAGATTGTTCTAATAAGATATTTTTAATATAGATTGACATGAGGCTTCAAAATGACTAATCTTAGAGGTATAAATATTTTATATTTAATTATCAATTCCATCATGAAAGAGAGGTGAAACAAAGATGTCAAAAGCAGATTTAGTAGCACAAGTAGCAAAGAAAGCAGGACTTACCTCCAAGGCTTCCAAGGATGCAGTAACCGCCGTATTTTCATCCATCACCGATGCAATGAAAAGAGGCGAAAAGGTTGTTGTCACAGGATTTGGTACCTTCATGGTACGCAAGCGAGCTTCACGAAAGGGTCGTAATCCACAGACTGGCGCAGAGATTCAGATCCCAGCCACAAAAACACCTGGATTCACAGCAGGAAAGAGCCTTAAGAGAGTAATCAAATAATGCACTGTGCACACAAATAATTTCCCTCTGTAGTTACCGAAAGGTCTCAGGGGGATTTTTTTTGGCAATTGTACTTTTAGGCTTTGTAGTGGTATAATCATCTAATGAAAAAAGCTTTTTCAATATCTTTTTTTCTCTGTATTTTTGTATTTTCCATATTCCCTTTCTTCAGATTATTACAGGAATCACAAACTATAGCAGCCGATACTCCTATCGCATACGAGATGCCGTATCCGGGTATATTGCCTGACAACCCGCTTTACATCTTTAAAGTATCACGTGATCGTATTCTTGATTTCTTTACGCGTGATAACATTAAAAAAGCAAGACTCTATTTACTCTATTCAGATAAACGCATGGTTATGGCTCAGGAACTTGCTAAAAAAGGTAAGACAAATCTTGCGTTGAGTACCCTTACGAAAGGTGAAACATATTTTTCAATGATCCCGGAGCTTCTGCGTAATTCGAAAAAACAGGGAGTTACTGCGCCTGATGAACTCATCTTAAAACTGAAACTTTCAAATACCAAGCATCGTGAAATCATGGACGATATTGAACGTGATTTACCCCAGGGAGAGCCCGCGACACTCAAAAGTCAGATAGATATGAATACACGAATAAAAAAAGAACTTGAGAAGTTTTAAGTCAGTTCTCTAAATATTATTTTTTAGAGACTTGAGATCGACGCCTTTTAACAAGTTCAAAAAATGCTTCTGCTAATGAATTATGATTAAAGGTAAAACTCTCGGGAACTGCTCTTTCCCTTTTTGCCTTCGTTAAGACAAGATTGACGCTATTTTTGATAAGATAATCTATATCCTTTTTTATGAGGCTATCATCTGGCTGTTCCAGGAGCATATCTAGCGTAGTATCTGTAACGTGACCATGTTCTCGTAAAACCTTTATAGTTGTTTCGAGATCCGCTAGTGATTTTTCGTCAGAGGTTGTAGTTGATTCTTTTTCATTATGTCGTCTTACCATTTCTTTTAGTGCTAACTTGATAGTTGCGGGATTTAGACGTATATTTTCATCAATTTCTTTTCGATGGCGGGCTGCATTTACTGACTGTTGTATCATTTTTATCGGCACATTTAAATAAGAACCTCTTTGTCCAGTCATTATTTTTTTATCATAACCCAGTTGATAAAGTATTTGAATTGTAGATTCCAGATCAAGGGTAGTAGGGTCTCGTAACGCTATAATTTCACTAGTAGTAGCAATCATTTTTAGTGCATTTATACACGATTCTTGTGTATACACAAGTTGAGGGTCTACTGTACCGCTGGCCACCAGATCATGGATTTTCTTGCTTATACTGCGAGCTATTTGTTCAAGATTAAAATCGAGCCCAAGATATGTTCCAGTTTCTGGATCTTTCGCATCTTCATGCATGCTAGTTTGAAGGATGAAAAGGTCATCTATGCAAAGCAAGTTATTGTTTTGTATTATTGATACTAACTGATCGGTATTTAGTTGCTGTTTTTCTACATGGTGCGACGGTAATGATTCATCGTGCGGTTGTTCATGAGCTGATGATACGGAATGAGTTATGATAATTCGTTCGATCGCCATGATAATGCTCTCGCGATTGAACTGTGTATCTTCAGGAATGATTTTATAGGTACGTTTTGCTTCGAGAATATCCAGCATAGTCGTAACGATAGCATTGAGATCAGACTGATATTCCGGTGTATGAGCGATCTCTTTCAGGTGAAGAATCTCTCGTTCTTCAAGCATCTCTTGTTCGGTTATGATTCTAACAAGGTCTTCAATCGACGCGGGTGTTGTTTCACTTTTCATTGTAGAAGGAGTTTCTCCTGTTCCCGCGGGTTTTTTCTTTTCTGCAATCTGCAAAGCATTTCTAATAGTCTTAATATAATCCTTGTATTGATTTTCTAATGTTGCTACGTGTGAACCGGGAGCTGATGAATGTGGTACGGTTTCCAGATACAGAAATGCTGCAGCTAATGGGGCGCCTTCGTCGAGGAGGTACCCGGTTTTACGTGCAAACTTAGGGGTCGTGAGCTTAAGAAGTAACTCTATTGCTTCCATTTTTGCTGTTGCTCCGGATAACCGTGCTGAGTGTTTATGATAATCAGTTTCCGTTACCTCTGTAGGAGATAGCATACGGAGATCTTCCATGAGTAATGTTGCTAACATCTCAGGTAATTCTGATTTTTCCAGTTGCGCAATAAGAAGTTCTTTATCTTTTTGGTCCTTTATTGCTCCATTCAGCGTCTGGAGGTATAGCGCCTTTAATCCTTCTGCACGCACCTGGTCAAAATGACGACTATCGTAATCTGGAAGGGTTGATGAATCTACGAGAAGAATATCTTTTCCTGCCGCAAGGTATTGCTCGATGACCTGAGTATTACCTTCAATAAATGCCTGCCCAATTTCCCTCGTAATAACAAGATGAGCTTCACTATGAAGAAGTGCCTGGCTCAACTTATCGATGTACGTTGTATTTGAATTGCCTCTTTCCTGCGTAATATCTGGTGCTGAACCTTTTTCCTGTTGAGATTGTTGAATTCTCAGTTTGATTTCGTTAAGCATGATATCTCGAATTATGCTGACATTTTCCTTATGTTTATTTGTTGGCCAGTCGAACTCATCCTGCATATACAATGCATACGCTTTAGCCTTTTCTTCTATAGCTTTTTTTAATTCATTTAATATTTCATCAATAGGATCTTCACTTGCTAGTAATCTGTGTATCATTTCTTTATTTATTCTTCGATCAATCCAGTCAGATATGTCTGTAGATTCTTTTACCTGCTCTAGTGCCTCCTGTGCTGATTTATTCAGATTGGCTTCTTCTATGCGAGAAAGGAGAGGATGCCTTGTTATGGGTGCACTTTCTGGTGTTGGTTTTGTAAGTTCTGCCAATTCATCTTTTGCTCCGTGATGCTGGGGATCAGCTCTAAGAGCGCGTTTTAAATGTCTTTTCTTTACATCAATCGCACCTTTATCTTTGCCTCTGATAAGAATTGCTCTTAAATACCATGCTTCTGCATCGTTTTCATTTTTGGTGGTTAATGCTTCTGCAAGTTCTCTAGCCTTGCGCTGATTTTCAGGAGTCGGATCCTGCATGAGTTTCGTGATTTCAATATAGGGCGCGTTCGGGTATGGAGGTTCCTCAACAGACACAGGAGGAGTAGCTCCATGAGTTTCAGATAGAAGGTTAAATAATAATACGTTAGCAGCTTTAAAGTTAGGTTGTTTCTTTAAAATATGTTCAAGCATTGCAATCTGTTCACTAACGTCTCCTGTTGTTACTGCAATACCAAACATAGCTTGAAGGTCTGCATAATCGTGATTCAGTGCCCTGCGGAACCATTCAAGACTTTCGTCTATGTTACCTTCATCCATCATCTGAATTGCGATTTCAACTGCGCTCGATGCCTCCGGACTTGAGGATTTAGGAAGGTTGCCATAGTTAGGTTCGTATAATCTAGCATAATCGTTTGTGCCTGATGCTTCCTCTCTTGGATCTGGCTTTGCTGGGGGCTTTTCTGATGGAGTTTGATCTGGTTCTTTTTCAGGAGGAGGAGCACCTTTTTCAACTTGTTCATCTGCTGGAGCTGTACCAGCTGTAGATTCAAGTTTCTGGAGTAAGTCAACCAGATCAGCAGCAGGTTCCTGCTGAGCAGGTGCACCTTCAACACGTCCATATACCGTAACTTCAGTAGGAAGGGTACGTGCCATAATAGCATCCAGATCGTGTTCAACAGTCTCTGTGTTACGCATTCTATGAGATTGTGCACGACGCTTCAGCAGCTCTATCCCTTTAAGTCCCATGCCGATAACCACATCATTTCCTGCGCGATTATTTTTAATAAAATTCTGACCGAATCGCTCTTCAAGCCTCAGTAGAGCTCCTCTTGTTCGTTTACGATCAGCTTTTATTCTTGCACGAATAGCATTTTCATCACTGTCCGTATCGCTAAAGAGTTTTAGTAATTCAGTTTCTGATTCCGTATTTACATTACCCCATGTTTTTCCTTTAAGTAATGCTTTACGCGCACGAATCTGGTCGATCAATTGTTGATCCCCTCCGTCTGCTGTTTTAAACCCTTCTGGTTCTTCGACATTGTAAGCCTCCAGGATAGCGTCATAATACATAGCGCGCATATCTGTTTTTGTTACAATCTTCTCACTTAACTGTTGATCCCGATTCATGCGCATATATATATCTTCGAGGTCTTTTTTGCGGGTGGCTTCGTCGAGCGTTGCTTCATTCACTTTCTGAATTTCATCATCATAGGGTTTGCGCAAAGTTGCGATTTCGTGATCAATAGTATAAAGATCTTTTAATCGTTCAGGTGGAATAAGGATATTAAACAGCGCTTGTGCTGAACGCATATCAATAGACGCTTCTTTAGAAAAAGCGGGTGTTTCTCCATCTGCCATATGTGATTCATTGCCGAATACTATACGACCCCATTCCTGCAAACGTGCCTGGACGGGCATACCGGCAGCAAGCATATCTCCATCAATGCCCATTGCGCCTATATTTGGTGCTATATCAACGTTTGAAAAGATTCGACTTATTATCTGGCTGAATAATTGTTTTTTTACTGTATCGTCTGAAGCCTCTGAGAGCTCAGTGAGCAATGCTTGGAGTTGAATTTTATCTTCGTCATTGCGTATATTCCAGAATTCGGGAGTATTTATTTTCAATCCAATATAGTTCTGTAGCCGGGCAATGATCTCCGGAGTTACTTCGAGTGAGTTGTTTATGTTGTCAAACTGCTCATAAAAATCAAGAGGCTTACCAAGCAGTGTTGCATCAACCTGGTCATACGTTACAGGTTTTCCTTCTATAGATACGGTATTTGTTCTGTTTACTCCAAAAACTGAAGCATATCTATCAGTGAGTGTAATCCCGTCTTTACGCGGTGAATATCCACTTCGTACCATGCGACGATTAGTACCGATAGCCGTGGATGTTATATACGAGCGAGATTCAGGCTTATAGAGTTCATTTACGCGGGGTATTACAAGGCTAATGCTTGCGACCTGTAATGCAGTTATAGCATCGAGTGTTGCTCTGGGACGATCAGCCGGGAGGAATGACTCGGCAGCGGCAACAAATCCTGGATGATTCTGATCTATTCCTTCGATAAGTCCATGTTTCTCAATAATAGTAAATATTTGCTCTGTAAGGTAAAGTATGCCTTCTGTAGTAATTTGCCTATCATCATCTTGGCTAACATAGCGAGGATCATTCATAAAAGAGTTTTTATCCGGTAACATATCAAAAAGAGAATCCAGCCCAACACTTTCTATATTAGCCAGGATATCGTCATTTGCATCAAGAAATGCATTTAGATCAACGCGTGTAGCTTCAGCAGGACGGGGAGTTGCAGATGATTGGTCAAATGACCACGAAGCTATTTTTTCGAGGTTTTTTTTGAGAGCTTCACGCTCAAGCTCTTGTGGTGATATTTCAGAACCTGCTTCCTGCGATGTCATAAATTTATTATAGTATGTTTTTTATCTAATAAATGGTTGTAATTTTACTCAGAATTTGGGTATTATTGGAATAGATATATGACAGAACATCAGTCATCGTTTGACACTACAGCTTTAATTGATACTCGAAAAGAAAGAGTATCCGTTCATGATGTGCCTTTTTTTGCCAATGATGAGAATCAGCAGCCAGTTCCTTTAGACGAATTTTTTCGTGACAATCAGGAAATTGTTCAGGTAACTCGTGAGCTCATTGCGGATGCAAAACGTTTTGTACCGGTTGAGGCAGACGAAGACATGAATGGCGAAGAATATAAATTACGCGTTATAGAAGAACTCATAAAACGCATTCAATGGCGAGGTGATTATATTCAAGGGACCGATCGATTATTTAGCCATCTGGAAGATCAGGATCTGGAACATACAGATCTGATCCTGATAGCTCTTGAAGCTCAGGCAAACGAAATTCGCAAAAGTCTAGGTGAGTCAAATGTCCCTGATACCGTTTCCATGAAACGACTTATTCAAAGTGAGGCTGAAGCAATACTCATTGCCGCTACACAACCAGAACAGGAACTGCCAAAACCCCCTGAACCAGAGCAAGAAACTGAGGCATTAACAGATATAGATGAAGCCCCTATTGTCGAATCATCACGAACTCCTGAAGCACCGGAGCCCCCATTACAGACACATTTCAATTTCGCAGTTGTAGCCATCCCGGATCGTGCGGTTCAGGATCGACGCCGCGCAGCTGCACATTCATTTAACAATAATGTAAATAGAAGATCACGCAGAGATAGAGTGGTAAGTGCGGTAAGTGAAACAGTAGGTAAACTGCCTATTCCCATTGTAAATCGTGTGGCATCGCGCGTTACACGTGGGATTGGAAACGCATTATCACATCCTGTACAGGTCGTCTGGCAGAACAACCTTGCAAAAGATGTGTTTGAACAGGAACACGTGCGCTTTGCTACAAGTCTTGAAACTACGATAAAAGCCCATACAGACAGCTCAGTTCCTATAGCTATTACAGAGGAACTTATTGATATTGCATTAAAACACGCACAAGATGCAAGAGCGCAGCAATCGCGCGGTCGAAGAACATGGAACAGACTTTCAGACTCTGTAAAAGCAGTTACGGGCGCAGCTCAGACGAGCGAACAGGAAATGGCTCGTGAGTGGCTGGAGAGACAGTTACGCTTGCCTGCGACTCAGCGAAATCGTGAACTCCAGCGCGTAATTTCGCAGACGTACGACGAACAAACGGCATTAGCCGAACGTTTCGCGACACCTGTACCTCAAGGCATGGATATTGAACGAGCAAATATAGCAGGTTCAATTATTCGTCCTGAGCTCAATGAACGAAGAACTCGACTTGCCAAAGGATCAGTTGCAGAACAACGCACTAATCTCGAATTGAAGAAACTCATCGCACGGTACTCAAAAGGAGAGATTACTGATACTGAATCGTTAGTACATCAGATTAACCGGTTTATCGAGACCGAATTTATTCGTAACCTGCCGGCTGCTGATAGAAGAGCCTTTAATTCACCTGAAGTGGCAAATAATATTATATTACTTGCTGAAGAAATTAAGAAAGACTGGGAAAAATATAGTAAAACAGATAGTGCAGGATTATCTGCGTGGGATAAAGTACATTTTGATGTGTATGTTGGTCGTGCTGAATGGAGGGGTCCAAGAGGCCCTGTTGAACGTGGATGGCTCACTAATTGGTTAACAAAAAGACTGGCTGATAATCCTACGGTACTTAATAGAGCGACAGGAGGAGCATTTGCACTATTTAAAGATTCTACTATAGTGCCTGTAGTTGCGTATGGAGGCGCCTGGGTGTCTGCTACTTTATTTGGAGTCGGGCGCACTGGAGCACGAATAGCTGGAGGGTTAGTGTCCTCATTTGGTCTTGCAGGACTACGAAGGTCTGGTATAGATTTAGCGCGAACGGGGAGAAGAGGTATAGAGGGAGGAACTGTTCATGATGTTACGCTTCGTTCATTTGAATCAGCATATGGTCGTCGATTTGATAATCCTGAAATACAGCAAGTTCTTGTAGAACAGACACCTGCCGATGAAATGACACGAAATATATTGCGCGACTCAATCCGCATCCAGACAGATCAGGATGCAGTTCGCTTATTGACTGTACTTGCAGATGCACGGGCAAAACTGCATCTAACTGATTTATCTGACACTCGAGAGTTATTATATAAGACTCAAAATTATATTCGCTATACAGAAGGACAGGATAATCAGGAATCGCTTGAACTACGACGAGCTATTCACAATGGTGTATTAGCTGTTGAAGCATACGCATCAAACCACAGTGATTTCCTGAATAAATATGGAGGGCGCGTATTCAGTGGTATGCCGACTGAATATTACCATCGTATACAGATGAGACGTCCTATACAACGGGAAGATATGGGAATGCTTGAACGTTTTACATTAATACGCGAGGCGCAGCTTCGCTTTTCAAGCACTGATGAACGCCGTATGCGCCGATGGTTGCAGCGCACCTTGAGGTTGCCACAAAGTGAGATCGATTCTATGATGTCAGGTATTCATCCATTTTTTGCAGAACAGATTACCCGTGAAAACTCACTTCGTCGCAAAGAAGCACGTATTCAGCAACTTCGTGCCGTGCAACTTGCTGAAAGTGTTGTTGATTCTGCAGCTGCAACTGGAGTTATGATCCCTGTTGTTGCATTAGCTAGTGAACTACCTGATATGGCGAGCCATACTATTCACGGTGCATCAACTCGAGGGATGAGTGGATTGGGCGAATATGTCACACACTGGCGTGAAGTTATGCAGGGAGAGGCAAGCCCTGAGACATCTCTTCAGCGGGCAGTCCTTGCAGCCCGTGAATGGTGGAATAGACCACAAGTTGCAGTTCCTGTTGAGCAGGCGCCTGTTGCGGGCAGTGGTCATGATGTAGTGGTTAGTGGAACACGGATTGATCTTGATCCTGTGACACATAAATACGACATGATTGCTTTGGGGCCTGATGGGAACCCTATTTTGGATGCACATGGCAAACCGATACTTCTTATTGATAATGGACAGGTCGATCCTGTCACCGGAAAAGTAACTGCGGACTATATACATCCTGACATTACCATTCAGGAATATGCTCCGACTGAGGCACTCACCGGACAGGCAGCAGTGGAACACTGGCTCAAACTAAGTACAAAAATAGACAAAATTAAGTGGTGGGTGCACAATCCAAAAATAGAGCAACATTTATATGACAGCACATCAGAAAGCGCATCTGGAATGCGGACTATTGAATTCCGCTTATCAGATGTAGGCGTTGCGCACCAGGGTACGGAAAGTATTGATGTCGGACAACTTGTTAAAGATAACAAAATTGCTTTTGCCTTAACTCTTCCCGGTCACTTACATGAGCCCATTATTATTGATGCATCTTCAGGTGTGGTACACAATGGTGTCCTGAAGCTTGATCCTGATGATTATTCACATTTTGTAAAAGTAGGTTCTGAAGTCCGGGCAATAGGAGATATTGCTCGCGACCTTGTGAAACAACAGGAGCTCAGTAAGTTCCCAACAGGTAATTTAGGCACTGATGTATTACATCGCGAACCACTGCTGCACTTATCAGATGCTCATAAATCGGGACATGTGCAGGCAGTATATATTGAGAATCATAATGGTCAGGTAATTGAACATAGTTTTTCAACAATTCGGGCAGGCGGCACAGTTGAAATTGGGGGCGGCCCAGCGGCTTCGACACCAGATATTGTACTTCCAAACGGCATGACAATCCACATCGATAATACTCAAGCAGTACCTTTCCTGCAACGAATACCCGCAGGATTTGCACCTCTTCAGCGTGCGGCTGGAAGGTTATCTGATCTCGCATTAGCAGCAATGCCGTTTGGTGGCCACAGGAATATGGATAGAAGTACATCCGCACAAGGTCCTCGTTCGGAGCGCGAGCATAGAAATCTTATTGAGAATATTATTGATGCAAGGCGTGAGTATGCTCTCGCCATGGAAAAAGTGGAGCGCAATATTAACAGGCAACAAAATTTGCGTGAAGTGAGTAGGTTACGTGCGGAGTTAGCCATTATGCAGGACAAACTTCGACGATCGACTTATAACCAGGGCGTAGAAAGACGTCCGGCTGCACCACCCCCGGAAATTCCACCATCTGATCCGGGCGAGACACCACCTCCACCGATCCGACCGAACGGGCCGCCGTCTTCAAGCACGATGCAGGGTATAAGTGATGCAGAGTTAATCGCATCTATTGAAAGAGAACGTAACACAAGACCGGAGCAGAGACCAACACCACGCGAACAGGTACCATTATCACGTGACTTAAGTACGGCAACCCTGGAAAGATATCATGAAGTGTTAGGTGATAAAGCAAAGCCAGTTGATAACCATGAATGGCAAACAGAATTTGATATGCAGATAGTTCCACAAATAAGGAAATTACTGCAAGAAGGATATGCATCTATGAACCAAACTCAACGTGAATCAAGAGCATGGAAATTAACTGATGTAATTTCTGATGCTTTATGGACTGTTAACAAAAGCATAATAACAAGACGTGAGAGTGCGCAGATAGCAGACGTTATTCTTGAGCGTATCATGCGGGGTGAGATTACATTAGCCGATTTGCCCGAAGAAACAACCTCAGAAAGCCAATTTCATATAAAGCAGCCATCGATAGTGAGCCAAACACCAGAGACGCATAATCAATTCAATCCCCCAGATATGTCAGAAATTCCTGATTGGCTGCGCGAAGAAGAAATCCCTCCTCCTGATAAACTACCTCCGTCTAGTAATAAAACAGAATCGCCTCTTTATCCGGACGATCAATGGTTTCAACAACTGCCGACTATAAATGGTGCACAACTTAAAATTGATGGGCCAGAAGTAGAAGGACGGACGGGAGGAGAAATCTGCATGGTAGGAGATAAACGGATACCTTACGAGGTAAACGAAGGGATCTTTGGCTTCGTAAATATCCGTAGACTATCTGCTGATACCCCTGAAGCTGGAATTATGTATAAATCCGAGTTTATGAATTGTGACGTTATTCACAGGGTACCTGGAAACGGAGGAGTATCAATTGCACCAGATAACGATGCATACATGATCATAGGTGATGCTGTTTATAAGTATGAAGAAGGTGGAAAATTCAAACCAGTTGAAGGGGAGGATTTACAACATATCCAAAAAAGAATTAATGTAGCTCTAAAGATGGGATATGAGTGATAATCAGAGGTGTTATACTAAACCTATGGCAGATAAAATGAAACTAAAAAAAACAGTAACTGATGAGGTTGCTTTACTTACCTATGTAGATGAAATCATAGATGAAATGA
>CAYMIY010000005.1:23660-39021 GCA_964390735.1 uncultured Gammaproteobacteria bacterium | reverse complement strand
TCATCAAGAAGTTTGAGGTAAGCAATAAGATCCTTAATCTCAGGTTGTCGGAATAATGCGCCGGGACCAAAAAAATAATAAGGAATACCGTTTCGTGCCATCGCCGTGAGAAATGGTTCGGCATGATTATTTGCACGCACGAGAATCGCCATATCTGAGTATGAATATTTTTTCTTGGATTTAAGTGATTGTATTGTTTTAATGACATAGTCAGCTTCTTCATCAACTTTGTCTGCCACAAAAGGAGTAATATCGGAAGCAGATCCTTTTTCTGTTCCAATCAATTTTTTATTAATGCCAAGTTTTGCTTCAAGCGTATCAGGGTCGTTATGCCGTATCAACGTATATGAAGCGTCGAGAATAGATTGATGCGAGCGATAATTGCGAATGAGTGTGATCTGTTTTGCCTGAGGGTAATCATGCATAAACGCCATGATATTGGAAACAGAGGCTCCCCGGAATTTATATATAGCCTGTGAATCGTCACCTACAACCGTCAGATTAGGCTGTGTTCCGGGTGGGCATAGTAATTTAATGAGTTCATATTGTGCAATATTCGTATCCTGAAATTCGTCGACTAATATATATTTAAATTGCTGTTGATACTTTGCTAATATGGCAGGTCTGTGTTTGAATACATTGATTACATAGAATATCAGGTCGCTGAAATCAAACATGCTTTCCTTTATCTTTAAGTCCTGATAGAACTGATATACCTCAGCTAGTTCGAGTGATTGTTTCTTTTCAATATCATCCATCTCAAGATATGACTGAGCTTTCTGAGCCCACGCAAGATATTCCTCAGGGGTTATATTTTCATCCCTCAGGCGTGAAAAATGTTGCAGTATAGCTTCGATGAATTTATTCGGATTGCCCAGAGGACGGAGCGTCTGAAGGGGGAACTCAAATAAATGATTCCTGAAGAAGATGATATTTTCGGCAGTAGTCATCAACTGATAGTGAGGATTGAGTCCGATACGGGTTATTTCTCTTCGTAAAATAGTGTCAGCAAACGAGTGAAACGTAGAGATCCATGATTGGGTGTATCCATAAGGGATAACTTTATCTACTCGCTCTTCCATTTCAGCAGCAGCTTTCTCGGTAAACGTGAGAGCCAGTATTTCCTCCGGTTTTATGTTTTTATCAGTGATGAGTCTTTTGATTTTCTCTACTATTACAGTCGTTTTGCCCGTACCTGCGCCTGCGACTATAAGAAGTGGACCTTCGGATACATCAACTGCTTCAAGCTGTTCTTTATTAAGCATAGGGCATTCTATTGTATACCAATCGTTGATTATTTTGTTTTCTTTTTAGAAGTGGTCTTATGATGAGTGGGCACCTTATGGGGGGCTGCGATAAATCCTTCATACAGCGCACCATTCAGAAAGATGAAAAATATCATGAAAAATAAATATCCAAAGCGATGAATCTGTGCCTGTGAGAGAATCAGCAGGTACATGGCGAGAATAGGGAAACCTGCTGCATGGAATGAAAATTGGAGTGTTTTCTGAAATCCTAAGCCAGGTACTGGTTTAGATCCGTGAAACAGTGTCCACAGGAGAAACGTAACCATAGATACGACAAAGGCATAGAATAACGTTATAAGTGTCACTCCAATAGGCATAAGTACAAGTCCAACAAGAACAATGGCTATAATGGTGAGGGTTGAAATGACCGATACGGCATGAGCTACAGAAGTTAGTATATCTTTATTAATGGTAAAATCACGGTCAGCTGGTAATTCTATAGTCCTTTGTTCGTCGCCTCTATTAATAGTAAAAGAATGTGAGTTCATATATATAAGGCTGCCCGATTCTTTTGCTGTAGACGTATCAGACTCATCAAATACAAATAGAAGTTCTTTATTCGCGTGCAGGTCAATCCACATAAAATAAGGCCGTGCATAGGTAGAAGTTGCATGTCCCTCGTGTACAGATATAGTCAGGTCAGATGGAAATGATGAAAAACTTTGCGATACAGCAGCTACTCTACTGCGCATCTCATAAAATAATCCCGTCTTTGCGAGAAATAATATGCCAAATATATAGAATGATGCATACGATAATGCAATAAAGTAAACGAGTGAAAAACGAAACTTTGTTTTAGTAAGTTTTTTATAATAAGGCTCTTGCGGGAGCAAGCTGTTCATGTAAACGTGGAAGAATGTGTTGACTTTTGACATACTTAGAATTATGATAAGAGGATAAAGACGAAAAATCAACTACATTTGTAAATATGTAATGTCCAGGAAAATACATTTGCAAATCTATTTCTATTTATTTATAATTTCGTCGTTAATTTAATAGTTATTTATTTTTTATATGGCGACCGGCACATTTCAGAGAAATAAACCACATCTCAACATCGGTACTATCGGTCATGTAGATCATGGTAAGACTACGACCACTTCCGCTATTCATTACGTTCTTTCTAAAAAAGGACAGGCTCAGTTCTTAAAGTATGAAGAAATTGATAAAGCTCCAGAAGAAAAAGCACGCGGAGTAACCATCAACATCCATCATTCAGAATACGAAACAGACAAAAGACATTATGCACACATCGATGCTCCAGGTCATGCAGATTACATCAAGAACATGATCACAGGTGCAGCTCAGATGGACGGTGCTATACTCGTTGTATCAGCTCCAGATGGTCCAATGCCTCAGACACGAGAACATATCTTACTGGCACATCAGGTAAACGTACCAGCAATCGTAGTCTACCTTAATAAAGTAGATATGGTTTCAGATCCTGAAATCATTGATCTCGTAGAAATGGAAGTCCGTGACTTACTTAAGAAATACGGATATCCGGGTGATGAAGTCCCTGTTATCAAAGGTTCTTCAATGAAAGCTCTCCAGGACGATCCTGAAGCAGTAAAAGCAATCGAAGATCTTATGAAAGCAGTTGACGACTATGTACCGGAACCGGTTCGTCCTACAGACAAACCATTCCTTATGCCTATTGAAGATGTATTCACCATTCCTGGCCGCGGCACAGTCGTAACAGGAAGAGTTGAAAGAGGCATACTTAAAGTAAACGAAGAAGTAGAGATCGTCGGTGTAAAAGATACACAGAAGACAGTTGTTACCGGAATCGAAATGTTCCGCAAGACTCTTGATGAGGCTCGCGCCGGTGATAACGTAGGTTTACTTATTAGAGGTATTGAAAAGACTGGCGTCGAACGCGGACAGGTTATCGCAAAGACTGGCTCAGTAAATCCTCACACAGAATTCGAAGCAGAGATTTATGTTCTTACAAAAGAAGAGGGTGGTCGTCATACACCATTCTTTACAGGATATCGTCCTCAGTTCTACATCAGAACAACAGACGTAACTGGAGAATTAAATCTTCCTGCTGGAGTAGAAATGGTTATGCCTGGTGATACAATCAAGATCACAGGTAAACTTATCTACCCAATCGCTCTTGAAGAAGGTCTTAAGTTCGCTATCCGCGAGGGTGGCCACACCGTAGGAGCCGGTGTTGTAACTAAAGTTACCAAGTAATTATTATATTGTAATTTGAGACTGCAGGGGGTACCATCCGGCACCCCCTTAGCAGTTTCATGAACGCACATTTCTCATATGCCAAAGGGTAGAATCAGAATTCGATTAAAAGCTTACGATCATAGACTTGTTGATGAAACATGTCAGAAGATTGTAGACACAGCCGTTAAAACAGGTGCGTCCGTTAAAGGACCTGTTCCGCTGCCTACAAAAAATGAAGTATACGTTGTTAATAAGTCCACTTTTGTAGATAAAGATGCCCGTGAGCACTTTGGCTTGAAGATCCATAAAAGACTTCTCGACATAATGAATCCTACGAATCAGACTATTGACTCACTTATGCATCTTGAACTTGCAGCAGGTGTTGAAGTAGAAGTAAAGATGTAAGGATAAGCCACGACATCGTTTGAGTATGTTCTGTGGTGAAAACGTATATGGAACGCGCACTTTGTAACTTGTAAATGTAGGTCAAGAAATATGGTTGTTTGTGCTTGATACCGCATTTTTTTGTGACACTTCATACTGTCATTATTAAATGAGTATTTCACTTCAATTATTCCCTTGACCACAGGCTAGACATAGTATATAATTCCAATAATGATAATTTTCCGGTAGTGGAAAAGAATCGGCCCGTTGGGGCTTTTTTTGTTTTATAGATTAATAGATATTTAATAAACAGGTATGGCAGGTTTCATTCTCGCTAAAAAATCAGTTCAGTCACAAACATTCGATACAAACGGTAATCGTATTCCTACAACAGAAGTATTAACTACTCCCTGTCATTTAATCGATATCAAACTTACAGACGCTAATGGTTATAGTGCTGTAACCCTTGCATACGGTGTCACAAAGAATGTAAGGAAGTCAGTACAAGGCCAAATGAAAAAGGCCGGAGTTGAAACTGCTCTACGCTTCATAAGAGAGATACGCACAGAAGACTACACAACAGAAATCACGCATATAGAAGAAAATGGAAAAAAAGGAATTCAAATCGGAGAAACCAAATTATTTATTGGTGATGTTATTACCCCAGCCGCAATGTTTAAAGTCGGCGATGTGGTAGACGTAGCAGGAACCAGTAAAGGTAAAGGTTTCCAGGGTGTCGTCCGTAGACATGGATTCGCAGGTGGACCAAAAACTCATGGTCAGTCAGATCGCGAAAGATCACCAGGATCAATGGGACAAACCACAACACCAGGACGCGTATATAAAGGTAAGAGAATGGCCGGTCGCATGGGCGGCGAACGCGTAACTGTGCAGAACTTAGTAGTAGTCGGTATGACTGATGAATCTATAACATTAAAAGGTTTGATTCCAGGAGCTCGTAATGGCCTCCTCGAAATCAAGACACATAGGAATTAATTACTCTAATCATGGTAGAAGAAAAGAAAAAGAAAACAACCAGAGCTAAGAAGTCAGAAACCGTTGCAGAAAATAAAATTAATGTATACGGTGTTGACGGAACTATTGAAAAAACAATAGATATGCCTGTTCAGATGTCTGAAGAAGCTCATCCAGCTCTTATCGAACAGTATCTGAGAGTGTATTTAACAAATCAGAGACAGGGAAATGCCTCAGTAAAAACAAGAAGTGAAGTAATAGGTTCAACAAAGAAGATTTTTAAACAGAAAGGTACAGGCCGCGCACGTCACGGAAGTATCAAATCTCCTACATTTGTAGGTGGAGGTGTAGCTTTTGGACCAAAACCAAAAGATCACACACTGAGTATGAATAAGAAACAGAAGAGAAAAGCATTATTCGGCTCACTAGCCATGCGCATGAAGGAAGGTAATGTTATCGCTCTTTCAGATGCATTCATGAATATTGAATCAAAAACAAAGAAAATGAATGAAATCATGAAGAAAATGGAATTATCAGGTAAGAAAGTTCTTATCATGACTCCTTCAGTAATGGAGACAGATAATTTCATCCGTGCTTCACGAAACATCGAAAACGTAACATTGACACCTGTAACAACAATTAATCCATACATTGTGTTGCATGCAGATAAAATCGTTTTTGTTGAATCAGCAATTACAGGATTTAGTAAACAGTTTGTAGACTAACATGAAAACTCAGCATATTTTAATTAAACCAGTACTCACAGAGAAAGCATCACAGATGGCATCAGCAAATGTCTATACATTTGAAGTAGCTTATGATGCAAACAAAAATCAGATTACAAATGCTATTGAGTCTTTATATAAAGTAAAAGTGTCTACTATTCGTGTGCACATTCGCCCAGGAAAAGAAGTCAAAGCAGGACGAAGAGGATTACTTAAGAAACAAGCAGATTATAAGATTGCATTTATCAAGTTAGCAGAAGGAAAAATAGATTTATTCCCTCAGGCATAAGATAACTTATTACCATGAAAATAATACCTAGAAAAAAACCGATTACGTCAACATCTGTACGACCTGCAAAGAGTCTGATTTCTATCTTAAAGAAGAACTCAGGACGCGATAACCAGGGCACAATCTCGGTACGCCATCAGGGCGGTAGACAGAAAAGATATTACAGACATATCGATTTTAAACGTGATAAAAGAGACATGAATGCAGTCGTAAAAGGAATTGAATACGATCCGAATAGAAATGCACACATAGCTCTGGTAGAATACGAAGATAAAGAATTACGATATATCTTACATCCTAAGGATTTGAAAGTTGGAGACATTGTCCGCGCAGGCGAAACTGCTGATGTAAAAGTAGGCAATGCAAACTCACTCAAAAACATTCCCGTAGGCATTGAAATTCATAATATTGAATTATATGTAGGAAAAGGTGGTAAGATGGTACGCGGCGCAGGAACATTTGCAACGGTAGTCGCAAAAGATGAAGAATATGTTCAGGTTAAATTAAGTTCTGGTGAAGTACGTAAGATCGTAAAAGATGCATACGCAACCATCGGACGCATAGGTAACGTAGAACATAAAGATAGAATCCTTGGTAAAGCAGGTAGAAAAATATTAATGGGTATCCGACCAACTGTCCGCGGTACTGCTCAGAATCCACGCAGTCATCCACACGGAGGAGGAGAAGGACGCTCAGGCGAAGGTATGCATCCAAAAACACCATGGGGCAAGTCAGCACGTGGCACACGTACCCGAACACGCAATAAATGGAGCCAGAAGTTCATTGTTAAACGAAGAAAATAATCTATGGAATCAACAACTTATTTAAAAAACCTGAAACTGTCACCAAAGAAATTACGTTTCTTTCTGCCAGTAATTAAGAAAATGACCCCTTTACAGGCAACTGAAAGTCTGTTCTACAGTCCAACAGCACCTGGAAGAGTATTTTACAGATCAATTAAATCAGCAATTGCTAACGCAAAGAACATGCTGAAAGTAAACGAAGATGCTTTAGTTTTTAAAGTATTAACGGTAGAAGAAGGTAGAAAGCTGAAGAGATTTAACCCAGGTGGACGCGGTACAGCAAAACCATATGTCAAGAAGTATTCACATATTAAAATAGTTCTTGGTGTAGCAAACATAGTATCTGCACCTGTAGAAGAAGTAAAGGCAGTAGAACCAAAATCAAAAACAGACAAGAAAGTTGAAAAGGCCGATGCATCAGTCGAAGCAAAGCCTGCAGCCAAAAAGCCACGAGCCAAGAAAGCTGCTGTTAAAAAAGAAGATAGTAAGTAATATTAATAAATTAAAAACACTCGTTTTGTATGGGACAAAAGGTACATCCTAAGGGCTTAAGAATAGGAGTAATATACAACTGGGATTCTCGATGGTTTTTTTCAAACAAAAAATCATTCCGTGATTCTCTTATATCAGATATCAAAATGCGTGAAGCTCTCATGAAGCGTTTTAGCTTCTCAGGTGTCACACATATCGATATTGAACGTGCTATAAACAAGATAACCGTCATTATCTATTCTGTAAAACCAGGAATGATAATCGGACGTGGTGGAAAAGGTTTAGAAGAAGTAAAGAAATTTGTCATCGCAAACATGACAAACATCCCAAAGAGTAAAGATATTAAGATTGATTTAAAGATCGAACCGGTCAAGAGACCATACACCGATGCTTATTATGTAGCTCAATCAGTTGCAGAAAAGCTCGTACGTGGATTCCCACACAGAGGTGTCGTACATAACACAATGAATCGTGTTATGGAAGCTGGTTCAAAGGGTATTAAGATTCAATTAGGTGGAAGAATCAATGGAGCAGAAATTTCACGTAGAGAAAAATATTTTGAAGGTTCAATCCCAACATCAACAGTACGTGAAGATGTAGCATTTGCAAGATATCCCGCTTTAACAAAGTCAGGATACATTGGAGTTAAGGTATGGATTTGTAGAAAATAATGTCAGTTTAATTTATTACCATGTTATCGCCAAAAAGACAAAAATACAGAAAACAATTTAGAGGAATTTGGAGAAGACTCGCAGTAAAGGGTGCAGATCTTAATTTCGGTACATTTGCACTTAAATCAATGGAATGTGGATGGATCAAAGATAAAGAAATTGAAGCGGCAAGAATTGTCATGGCACGCGCAACAAGAAAAAATGGTAAATTCTGGATTCGTATTTTTCCTGATAAACCTTTTACTAAAAAACCACCAGAAGTAACGATGGGTGCCGGAAAAGGAGATGTTGCATACTTTGTAGCATCAGTAACACCAGGACGCATATTATTTGAAGTAGACGGTTTGTCAGAAGCAGAAGCAAAGAAAGTATTTCATAACGTAGCAGCAAAATTATCGGTAAATACAAAGTTAGTTAGTAAGGAGACAGTATGAAAAAAATGACACAGGATTATATTAAAAAATCAGCAGCAGATATACACAAGGAAATCACTGAACTAAGAGCATCAATTGGTAAACTGCAGCTTGAAAGAAAAGTAAGTCCACAAAAAGACGTAAATACAATAGCAAAGAACAAAAAGAAAATTGCAGTTCTGTTAACCATTTTATCGTCTAAAAACGAAGCATAACTATGAGTAAAATATTTACCGGCAAAGTTGTTTCAACAAAAATGCAAAAAACAATCGTTGTTGAAGTAGAACGCCGTTTTCAGCATCCTTTATATCGAAAGATCATAACAAGAAGTAAGAAGTTAAAAGCTCATTACGAAGGTACCGATGTCAAAGAAGGCGATGTCGTAACCATAACAGAAACAAGGCCGATTTCTAAAGATAAATTTTTTACATTTGTTGAAAAAGTTCAGAAATAACTATGTTACAGCTAAGATCAATAATTAATGTTGCTGATAATACAGGCGCAAAGAAAGTAATGATGATTGGTATCCCAATGAAGGGTAGAAAATACTATGGATACATAGGTGATGTCATCACAGCCGTCGTAAAAGAAGCACAGCCATTTGGCACCGTAAAGAAAAGTGAAGTTGTATATGCAGTAATCGTTCGTACACGAAAAGAAAAAAGAAGAGACGATGGAAGTTACATCCGTTTCGATGATAACGCTTGCGTAATCATCCAGGCAAAAGACAATAAGGAACCAAAGGGAAGTCGTATATTTGGACCTATTGCAAAGGAATTAAAAGACATGGGTTTCAATAAGATTGCTAGTTTGGCACCCGAAATATACTAATATGAAAATCAGAAAAGGAGATAAAGTAAAAGTAATCACAGGTAAAGACAAAGGCCGCGAAGGTGTTGTCGAACGTGCCTATAATAAAATGCAGAAACTTGTTATACCTCAGATCAACATGTTCAAAAAACATGTTAAAAAGAGTGAACAGATGCCACAAGGTGGTATTGTTGAAGTACCAAGAGCTCTGAATATCTCAAAAGTAATGCTTATCTGCCCAAAGTGCGGTAAAGCAACACGAGTAGGATATGAAGTAAAGAATGGAAAGAAAACACGCATATGTAATAAATGCAAAAGTGCATTATAAGTATGAAGTTACAGAATATATTGTTATAATATTAAGTTTTACGTTACTATGACACAGGAAGATTTTAAGAGTCAGATCACAGCAAAGCTCGAAAAAGAATTCGGGACAGCTAACAAGATGGCTCTTCCAAAAATAAAGAAGGTTGTTTTGAATGTCGGCGCAGGCGAAGCTGTCATGAATAAGAATGTTATCAATAACATTCAGGAACAGATTACCCTTATCGCAGGACAGAAGCCGGTAGTAACACTCGCCAGAAAGAGTATTTCAGCATTCAAAATAAGAAAAGGTATGCCACTTGGTGTAAAAGTAACACTCCGTGGAGCAAAGATGTATATATTCCTTGAAAAACTTGTTAAAATAGTCATCCCACGTATTCGTGATTTCAAAGGAATTTCTGAAACATGCATCGATCAGCACGGAAACCTGAACCTTGGTTTTCCTGAGCAGACTTTATTCCCAGAAATTGAATATGATAAGGTCGATAGAATCCGTGGACTGGAAGTAACTGTTGTCACAGATGCAAAAACACACGAAAATGGAAAAAAATTATTTGAAGTTGTTGGAGTACCATTTAAAAAATAAATAACATATGGCAAAAAAATCTGATGAACTGAAATTTCAGCATAAGCAAAAATACGACGTAAGACACGTAAACAGATGTCCTATTTGTGGCCGTTCACGTGGATATATGAGAAGATTTGGTTTATGTAGAATCTGTTTTAGAGAAAAAGCATTACAAGGAGAAATTCCAGGAGTTAGAAAAGTTTCATGGTAATCATATGAGTAGATCATTAAAGAAAGGACCATACATCGATCCTAAACTATTAGAAAAAGTAGTTAAACAGAAACAAACAAGTGACCGTACACCAATTAAGACGTGGAAACGCGCATCTCAGATTTCACCTGAATTCGTAGGACACAAGATTGCAGTACACAACGGAAGAAAACATATTGAAGTCCTTATCTCAGAATCAATGATTGGACACAGACTTGGCGAATTTTCACCAACAAGAACATTCAGAGGCCATGGTAAAGTTACAAAGAGAGTTACAGAGAAAACATAATCATTATTTAATTAATTTAGAACTATGCACGCAGTTTCAGATTTGGTAATCAGAATAAAGAACGGTTACAAAGCTCACCGGGAACAGGTAGTGTCACCACACTCGATGCTTCGAGTCAATGTGCTTGAAAAGCTTAAGAAGCTCGGATATATCCGTGACTATCATGTTGAAGGTGATATCGTAAAGAAGATAACTATTGAATTATCGTTTAATGAAGGAGTCCCAGCTTTTACAGATGTAAAAATCTATAGTAAGCCAGGTCGACGCTGGTATGTATCATATCGTGAACTTCAGCCAGTACTCGGAGGACTCGGATACTCATTCGTATCAACACCAAAGGGAATCATGACTAATATTGAAGCTCGAAAAAAGAATATTGGTGGAGAGTTATTATTTGCAATCTGGTAATATGTCAAAAATTGGAATTAAGCCTATCGCTTTAGCTTCATCTGTGCAGATTGATCTGCAGCCAGGTGTCATCAATGTTAAAGGACCGAAGGGCGAAATACACATTGAGTTGCCACGCAACATCACTGTCGAAAAAACTGATAAAGAACTAATCATCAAGAGAATCGGAGAATATAAATCTGCACGCGCAAATCATGGACTTTTCCGAAGTCTGATCGCAAACGCAGTAGAAGGCGTAGATAAGCATTGGGAAAAAAGACTCGAAATAGTTGGAACAGGTTTTAATGTGAAGATGCAGGGAAAAGATTTACTTTTCAAAGTAGGCTATTCACATCCTGTTGTCTTTAATGAAGTTGCAGGACTCGTATACAGTGTAGAAGGAAATAATAAAGTAGTAGTAGCCGGAAGTGATAAGCAGATGGTAGGTCAGATTGCATATCAGATTAAAATGATCAGAAAGCCAGATGCATACAAAGGCAAAGGCATTCGATATGAAGGCGAACAAATAAGAATTAAACCTGGTAAGAAAGCTAAAACAGGCTAATAACATTATCATATGAATACTATAACAGTCAGTCGAAAAGACAGAAGAAAAAAAAGAGTAAGTTCAAATATCAAAGGTTCAATGGACCGTTTGAGAATCGCAGTACATCGTACAAACAAATTTGTATATGCACAGGCTATTGACGATGTTGCACGAAAGACAATTGCAGCAGTATCAACAGCAGATTTACGAACAGACAAGAAGAAAAACGGAAATAAAACTGAAGAAGCTAAAAAAGCAGGTATGGACCTCGCAAAAAAGATAATCGCATCAAACGTAAAAGCCGGCGTATTTGATCGCGGCAGATTCACTTATAATGGTAGAATTAAAGCATTCGCTGAAGGTTTACGTGAAGGCGGATTGATTATATAAATTAGAATTTCCCTTTTCCTGATATGAGAGAAGTTACAAATGAAGGTAGAAGCGACAAGTACGAAGAGAAAGTACTTTTAATAAGACGCGTATCTAAAAAGACAACCGGAGGTAATTACGTTACATTTTCAGCACTGGTCGCTGTAGGAGATGGTAAAGGTCAGGTTGGAGTAGGCCTTGGTCGCGGAAAGGAAGTTCCACCAGCCATTCAGAAAGCAATCGTACAGGCAAAAAAGAATCTGATCACTGTTCCTTTATATAAGACCACCATTCCACACGAGATAACGTATAAATACAAATCATCTCTTCTCTTATTAAAGCCCGCACCAGAAGGTACCGGTTTAAAAGTAGGAAGTGTTGTACGTGTTATTCTTAACCTTGCAGGAGTATTTAACTGCTCAGGTAAGATAATCGGATCACGAAATCAGGTCATGAATACATATGCAATCATCGAAGCGTTAAAATTGCTGAAAGCACGCCCTGAAAAGAAAGCAGCAGAAACTAAATAACTATGGCAAACTATTTATCAAACAGAACAAAAATCGTAGAAAAAAGTAAAAAAAGATTAGGCCGAGGTGCAGGATCAGGCAAAGGTCAGAAATCTACCCGTGGTACCACACGTCATCAGAAAGCACGCGAGAATATCCCGCTGTGGTTTGAAGGTGGACAGGGTAAAATGACCAAACGTTTTCCTCTACTTCGAGGAAAAAGTAAAAACAAGTCAATACAGGTTAAAGCGAATGTCATTTCAATGGCGGACCTAGAAACATTTGATGAAGGAACCGTCGTCACTGTTGAATCTCTTATCGAGAAAGGTTTGATTGTCCCTACAAACAAAGGAGTCACCGTAAAGGTTCTTGCTAACGGTAAACTCACCAAGAAATTGACTGTAGCTTTACCAGTTTCGCAGTCCGCAAAGAAGATGATCGAGGACAAGGGCGGCGAAGTACGTAGTATATGAAAGATGCCGTAAAAAAGCTGCAACTTCTTTTTAAAGATCCAGAACTAAAGAGAAAGACAATCTTTACTCTGTTTATATTTACTGTATTCAGAATTTTTGCATTTCTTCCAGTTCCATCGATCGATCTTATAAAATTACGAGAACTTTTTGCACAAAACCAGTTTTTATCACTTCTTGATATTTTCTCTGGTGGTACGCTCCTCAATTTTTCTGTCATGTCACTTGGACTAAATCCATACATCAATGCTTCTATCGTCATTCAACTATTCACTATTTTATTCCCGAAGCTTGAAGAACTCGCAAAAGAAGGCGAATATGGCAGACATAAGATTAATCAATACACACGTCTGCTGACTGTACCCCTTACCTTAATTCAATCAATAGGTATATATGTATTACTTAAGAATCAGAATATTATTGGAGTCTTAACTCCTATTGAGTTTTTCTCGTTTGTATTTACTCTCATTGCAGGTACCTTTATTTTAGTATGGTTTGGAGAACTTATTTCAGAAATGGGACTCGGAAACGGTATTTCATTGATCATCTTCGCAGGTATCGTGGGACGCATACCAGTTCTTGCAACAAAAACATTTGCTATAGCAAATCAGGAAACAATCATTAACCTAGCTGTTTTCTTAATTGTCGCAGTAGCAGTCATCGCAGCAGTTGTATTCATCAATCAGGCTGTACGCAAGATACCTGTTTATTATGCAAAGCGGGTTAAGGGAAATAAAATGTATCAGGCAGCAACCAATTATCTACCGTTAAAGCTGAATCAGGCTGGGGTTATTCCGATCATATTCGCTGTATCATTTGTATTATTCCCTCAACTTTTGGGTAATTTCCTTCAGTATTCGAAAAATCCTATTATTAAATCTGTAGCTACATTCCTGGCTACTACATTTAATCCATCAGGCTTTTTCTATAATTTCTTTTACTTTATCCTTGTTATCGGCTTTACCTTTTTCTATACCATCATTGTTTTCAATCCGGCAAAAATTGCTGAAGAGATTCAGAAACACGGCGGATTTATACCTGGTATTCGACCTGGTGCAAACACTAAACAGTATCTTGAAAAGATTTTATATAAAATTACTACCGTTGGAGCATTATTTTTAGGTATAATAGCTATCTTACCTGCAATCGTATCTAAGGTAACCGGACTTACGAATCTGGTAATTGGAGGTACAGGCATTCTGATCATTGTTTCAGTTATTCTAGAAACTTTCAAAATGGTCGAAGCACAGCTGGTAATGAAAAGTTACGATAAATTTGTTCGCTGATTTTTTTTAGAAGTTAACGTTTTTAATATGGCAAAAAAAAGCACACGTGTTCTCGTTGGACTCGTTTGTGAAGTATGTAACAAACAGAACTATGTTGTTGAAAAAAACAAGATCAATACTACTGAAGCCTTAAAACTCCAGAAATATTGTAACAAGTGTAAGAAACATACAGTTCATAAAGAAAAGAAAAAGCTATGAAACTCGTCTTAATCGGGATTCCGGGAGCCGGCAAATCAACCCAAGGAAACTTATTATCCAAGCAACTAAATATACCCTATCTTTCGACTGGGCATATATTTAGAGAGATTGCAAAGGAGAAAACGACACTCGGCAGATATGTCAAACTGGTAATCGCTTCCGGACATCTGATACCCGATGATAAGACTATTGAAATAGTAAATACATACTTATCACGTCCAGAGTACAAGAATGGGTATATTCTTGACGGATTTCCACGAACAACTAACCAGGCGAAAAAATTTAAGAATAACGTAGATAAGGTGCTGTACCTTGAAATACCAGACAAAGAAGCATTATGGAGACTTGCATATCGCAATGAAAATAGAAGCGATGACACTATTGAAGCAATCCGCAAGCGAGTTGAAATTTTCCATGAATTTACTGAACCCGTTATTAGATATTACGAGAAAGAAGATAAATTAGCCGTAATAGAAGGAACACAGAGTATAGAAGAAGTAAATGATGAAATGCTCAAGAGTATTGGTAAGCAGCTCATTAAAAATCAGGTCCATGCATGGGAGCAGAAAACAAAGACGATCATTGCTCTTGTAGGGCTCCCAGGCGCAGGAAAGACTGAAGCATCAATGTTCTTTAAAGAAAAGGAAATACCTGTTATATCATTTGGTAAAGTAATAAACGATTACATTGATAAGAAGAAGCTTGAACACAGCGAAGAAACACACAAAAAAGTACGCGAAGAGCTACGAGCTACACACGGTATTGAAGTACTTGCCGTTATGAACGAAAAGAAACTGCGCAAGGCGCTTGAAAAGAATATGATGATCGTTATCGATGGTATGCGATCGTGGGAAGAGTATACATATCTCAAAAAGGCTATGCCAGATGTGAGAATTAATATTGTAGCATTGTATGCGGATAAAAATTTACGTTATAAGCGTATTTCCAAAAGATCATACAGAGCTCAGTTATTCGGAGAAAAAAGAGATATTGATGAATTGTTAGGAACGAATATGGGTCCGACCATCGCATTTGCAGATTATCTGGTAAAGAATAATTTTTCACTAGAAGATTTTCACGATAAATTAGAAGAAGTATATAGAGCCATTTATTTTTCCTGAGATGATACACCTGAAGACACCCGAAGAAATAG
>CAYMIY010000005.1:3775-23560 GCA_964390735.1 uncultured Gammaproteobacteria bacterium | reverse complement strand
GAAACTCTTGATGCAGCAATTGCTGTAGCAAAAGTAGGCAATCATCTTGGTCATATTTCAAAAGTAATCCAGGATGCAATTCGGGGAAATGGATATTCCGTAATGAAGGAACTGACAGGTCATGGGATCGGTCATGAGTTACATGAAGACCCATTTGTTCCCGGATTCCTTGAAAAATCGATAGAAAAAACGTACAAGATTAAAAATGGGCTTGTTATAGCGGTAGAAATCATATATGCTATGGGGCGTGAAAAGATAGCATATGAAGCTGATGAATGGTCAATAATCACTGCTGATCATAGTATTTCTGCCTGTTTTGAGAAGACAATTGCTATTACAGATGAAAATACGTTTATATTAACGTAATTTTGTGTTAAAATATAGAGTTTATGAAGAATAATGATACAGTAGTAGTTGAAGGAGAAGTAATTGAGAACCTCCCTAATACTCTGTTTCGTGTGCAGTTAAAGCAGATAGATAAGGTCATTCTTTGTTATCTATCTGGCAAGATGCGCAAAAATTATATTAAGATTTTACCAGGCGATAAGGTGCGTGTGGAATTGACCCCATATGATCCTGACCGCGGCCGTATAACATATAGAATTTAATTTTCCTATGAATATTCAATCGTCTATTCGAAAAATGTGTGCAAAATGTAAACTTGTAAAAAGGAGAGGTAAGTTATATATTATATGTTCTACGCCAAAGCATAAGCAAAGGCAAGGATAATTATTAGTAATCATTTCATTTTTTTATGGCAAGGTTAATGGGTATACAACTTCCGGATGAAAAACGCATAGATTATGCGCTGACACTTTTTTATGGTATTGGATGGACTGCTTCAGGAAAAATTCTGAAACAGGCTGGTATAGATCCATCAGTCCGAGTTGGCAAACTTGCTGAAGATGAAATAAAGAAGATAATCGCTATTATTGACAAGAATTTCGTAACTGAAGGAGATCTTCGTGAAGATATTGCAGGAAACATTAAAAGACTTCGTGAAATCAGTGCATACCGTGGTGTTCGTCATGCACGCGGACTTCCATCACGCGGCCAGAGAACCAAGTCAAATGCTCGTACCAAGAGAGGTAAGAGAAAGACAGTAGGTGCTCTGAAGAAAGAAGTATGGGCAAAGATGGAACAGCAGAAAGTTCAATCTGCAGCATCTTCTAAGAAATAATTATTATTAGTATTTTGATATGAAAAAGAAACAATCACAGAAAATTATAGAGAAAGGTCGTATTTACATCACAGCGACTTTTAACAACACTCTTATTACCGTCACAGACGATGCAGGAAATCCTGTCGTATTACAGTCATGTGGCATGTTCGGATTTGCAGGAACACGCAAATCAACTCCTTATGCAGCTACCGTTACTACAGAAAATGCAGTAAAGAAAGCAATAAACGATCACGGACTGCGTCGCGCAGATGTATTTGTCCGTGGTATTGGACCAGGTCGTGAAGCATCACTCCGTGTGATTAAAGCAACAGATCTTGATATTGAAAAGATTATAGACATTACACCAATCCCACACAACGGCGTAAGACCGCCCAAAATTAGAAGGGTATAAAATAGAGCGTATAGCGTGTAACGTTACATGTTACACGTTACAAGTTACACAAAATTAATAGAAACAGTATGAGGTATACAGGACCAAAAAACAGAATTGCACGTAGAGAGAACACAGATCTCGGATTAAAAACACCGGGAACTAAATCGCATGCTTCATTATTGAAGCGCCTTAATATATTGCCAGGACAGCATGGTGCAAAAGGCCGCCGCAAGATGTCTGAGCATTCACGTCAGCTTCGTGAAAAACAGAAGCTGAAGTTCATGATCGGATTGAATGAAAAGCAGCTTTCAAAATACTATGAAGATGCTAAGTCAAAGACAGGAAATACAGGAATGTATATGGCTCAGTATATTGAGAGAAGGCTCGACAGTGTAGTATATCGATTAGGGTTAGCTCCAACAAGAGCAGCAGCACGTCAGCTTATCACTCATAAGCATGTCAAAGTAAACGATAGAATATTAAATGTTCCATCACATCAGCTGCGTGTCGGCGATGTCGTAAGTTTTGCAACAGATAAAACAGCAAAGCTTCCTATGATTGAGACATTACTTGCAAGAAAAGATCTTATTATTCCTGAATGGCTTGAAAAGAAAGGTACCTCAGGCAAAGTAGTTGTAGACCCTTCTTCAGAAATACTGGAGTCACAGGTTAATTTGCGATTAATAATTGAATTCTATTCACGTTAATAATTAACATTAATAAACTATGTTAGAACCAATGTTCTATACAAAAACAGAAGAGCAGAGTGAAAATTATGCCAAATTCGTATTTGAACCTCTCCAGCCAAGTTTTGGTCAGAGTATGGGTAATTCATTACGTCGTACCCTCCTTTCATCAATTAAGGGTGCAGCTATCGGATATGTTAAAATTGACAATGCCCCTCATCTTTTCAGCACCATTAAAGGTGTAAAAGAATCAGCACTTGATATCATCTTAAACTTAAAACAGGTTCGTTTTGAAGTACCAGGTGAAGGCACATACAAAGTGCATTTAGTACAGAAAGGTGCAGGCAAAGTATATGCAAAAGCAATGGAAGGCGAAGCAAATGTCGTAACCGGCGATGTATATATTGCAGAGGTAACTGATGATAAAGCAGAACTTGATATCGAAGCAATTGTTGAAGTAGGTTATGGATTTGTTGCATCAGAAGAAAAGGAAACAAAAGAAAATGGATATATCACAGTCGATAGTTCATTCTCACCTGTACGAAAAGTAAATTTCAAAGTTGAGGAAGCACGCGTCGGACGAAAATCAAACTTTGAAAGACTTATTCTTGAAGTAACAACTGACGGTGGCGTATCTCCAGAAGAAGCACTCAAAACATCAGTAAAAACACTTGCTGCATACTTTGAACGCGTACTTTCTGGTAACGACGTACAGCAGGCAGCTCCAACACCTGCAGCACAGGAACAGGAACAACAGGAAGAATCAAATAATAAGTTAAATGACATTATTATTGATGAATTAAATCTGCCATCACGTGTTATCAATGCCCTGCTTCGTGAAAATATCGAAACTGTTGCTGACTTAGTTAAAAGAGGTCGTGATAGATTGGTAGGTCTTAAAGGTGTAGGCCGCAAGTCAATTGACTTAATCGATGAAGAGCTAAAAAAAATGGGTATCGAATTAAAATAAATGATCATATGAAACATCAGGTATCAAAAGTAAAATTTAGAGGTGGCAAAGATGCTAATAAAATGCTCGTAAAAAAGCTTTTATATAATTTCTTTTCTCACGGAAGTATAGTAACTACTGCTGCTAAAGCAAAAGTATTAAAGACATTTGTAGAAAGACTTGTTGAAAAAACAAAGACAGATACAACTGCCAATAAAAACTATATGCTGAGATATATTACTTCAAAAGATCTTTTGAAGCATTTATATACAAATGTAGGACCTGTTGTCAAAGACATACAGGGAGGTTACGTACGCATCGAAAAATTACATCAGAGGATGTCTGATGGTTCACCAATGGCACGTATTTCATGGGCATATCCAATCGTTAATGGTTCGGCAACTAAGACTGATGCTCCTGTAAAAAAGGGCGAAAAAGCTGAAAGTAAGTCCGTAGAAGAACCAGCAAGTTAATAACATCATATGGTACAGCTTAAAAAGACAATTAAACCAATATCAGCAAAACAGATTGTGCGCAAATGGCATGTAATTGATCTCAATGGTCAAGTACTCGGTCGCGCATCAAACATCATCGCAAATTTATTACAGGGAAAACATAAAACAACCTATGTTCCTCATATCGATTCAGGAGATTATGTTGTTGTAATCAATGCAATGAAAGTAGTTACCACAGGTAACAAAGCAAATAACAAAGAGTATTCATATTACTCAGGTTATCCAGGCGGTCAGCGAAATGTAAGTTTCAAGGCAATGCTTGAAAAAAGACCTGACGAAATCATACGACATGCAGTAACCGGAATGTTACCGAAAAACAAACTTCGTGATCCACGGTTAGCACGTTTGTTTGTGTTTGCAGATGATAAGCATCCTTATCAGAGTGAAGTTGCAAATTCTTAATAATTATTAGTGAACTTAGTATGGCTAAAAAATCTAAAGATATACAGTACTACGAATCAGTAGGTCGCAGAAAAGAAGCTGTCGCCACAGCACGGTTATATATTGTGGGAAAAGAAAAGAGTATTACTGTTGAAGGAAAGAAATACGAACCCGGACAGATAATCGTAAATGGTGAAGCAGCAGAAAATGCATTTCCTCTGAGCAGTCATCAGAAAAGATACATGCAGCCTATTGAGCTTACTAATAATGCAGGAAGATTTGTAATCACACTGAAAGTAAATGGTGGTGGAACAGTTGGACAGCTTGAGGCTATCATCCACGCTATTTCACGCGCATTAAATCTTGTTGATAAAGAAACATTCAGACCTGTATTAAAGGCTAATGGACTTATGACTCGTGATTCAAGAATTCGTGAGCGACGCAAAGTTGGCCACGGAGGAAAAGCACGCAGAAAGAAGCAGTCTCCAAAACGCTAATACTCACCTGATATAATAGATAATGTATGTGTGATTTATCTATCATAATACCCTCGTTTAATACGAAGGATATAACTAAAGAGTGTCTTGAGCGCCTTGTCTCGTGTATAACTACATCAAATACCTCGACTACAAAACCCATTGCTGTGGAGATAATCGTAGTAGATAATGCCTCTAGCGATGGTTCGGTCGACATGCTAACTTCATTGATGCCAGCTCTCCAGACAAAGGAAATAACTCCAATTGTTATTTACAATAAAACAAACACAGGTTATTCAAAAGGCAATAATATTGGCTTACAGAAAGCAACGGGCACATATGTGTTGTATCTGAATTCAGATGTATATGTTGATAACTTAAATCTGAATGAGTTACTTAACTATCTCGATGCCAATCAAAAAGTAGGCGCACTAACGGTACGCGTGAATCTTTCAAATGGTTCGATTGATCCCGCATCACATCGTGGTTTTCCCACAGTGTGGCGTTCTCTTACGTATTTTGCAGGCCTCGAGAAACTTACCAGATCTATTCCTGTACTTTCAACACTATTTGGCGGATATCATCTCACTTCGTCTGACCTTAACACGAAACATGAAATTGATGCGGGTACGGGTGCATTTCTCCTCACTCGCAAAAAAATAATGGATACACTAGGAGGTTTCGACGAGCAATTTTTTATGTACGGCGAAGATTTAGATCTGTGTTACCGCATAAAAGAACTTGGCTATATCATTGAATACAATCCTGTATATGATGTACTTCATCTAAAATACAAAAGCGGGATGAGTTCAAAGGACGACTCGGTACGAGTTAAAACACGTACCCACTTTCATGATGCAATGAAACTGTTTTACAAAAAACATTACGAGAAACAATATCCGTGGATAGTAAATACCTTCATTTATTATATGATTGATCTCAAAAATTCTTTATCATGAAACACATAGGCATTGACGCACGACTATACTCTAAAACGGGCGTAGGCGTATATATTCGTAATTTACTTCATTATATTGATGAAATTGCACCTCCTGATCTGAGGTTCACTGTATATATGCTGCCTGAAGATATTAAAAAAGTACATTTCAACAATACGAAGATATCTATTCAACCTGTTTCATATCTCTGGCACACATTCGGTGAACAGATGGGTTTTTATCAACAGCTGCAGAAAGACAGTCTCGACCTCATGCATTTTACGTATTTTAGCTACCCAGTCATGTACAAAAAACCTTTCATAGCTACGATTCACGATACTATACTTCTGCATAATAAAACAGGTCTGGCCAGTACACGAAATCCGTTAGTCTATGAACTGAAGCACAGGATATTCAAATTCGTTTATTTTTCACAGCTGAGAAATGCAAAAAAAGTTATTACACCGACTCAAACAGTAAAAGATCAGTTGGTAGAGCTTGCAGGCGGGGAGTATGCAGATAAAATAACTGTCATCTATGAAGGTGTTGATTACACACTTGCATCTACTATAGAGAATAATCTTTCTATTTCCTATCCCTATATCCTGTATGTAGGTAACTTTTATCCTCATAAAAATGTTGAAACACTTATCAGGTCATTACAGTTTATGAGTAGAGAACTTAAACTTGTATTAGTTGGTCCTGGCGGGTATTTTCTCAATCGTATTAAATCGTTAATTAACGAACTGCGATTGTCAGATCAGGTTGTATTTTTTCCTGATGCGACAACCGCAGACATGGTGTATTTATACAAACATGCCAAAGCACTCGTCCAGCCATCTCGCGAAGAAGGTTTTGGATTGCCCCTTATCGAAGCACTCTATTTCGGAACACCGGTCGTTGCTTCAGATATTCCCGTTTTTCATGAACTACTTGGAGAGACATTTTCGTCCTTTGATCCTACGAAGCCGGAAGACATAGGTGCTTCAATAACAGCATGCATTGGAAGTGAAAGAAAAAAGAACGTAGATCAGATAGTAACAAAATATAATTTCAAAACAATGTCAGCACAGATAGTAGAACTCTATGAAAAAGAAACAGGTAGCACTGGTCTATGACTGGGCAGATAAGTGGGGCGGAGTAGAGCGATTGTTGCTCGCGCTGCACACTATCTTTCCTGATGCTCCCTTATACACTTCGTTTTACAACCAGAAAACTGCGACATGGGCGCGTGATTTTGATGTTCGTACTTCTTACATGCAGAAGCTTCCAGCTGTTATTACGGGGAATCGTAAGCTTTCATTGCCATTTTTCCCCCGGGCCTTTGAATCGTTTGATTTTGCAGCCTATGATACGGTTATTTCAGTTAGTTCATCATTTGCAAAAGGAGTTATCACTAAACCAGGCACACAACATGTGGGAATTATTTTGACGCCTACACGCTATATATGGGGACAGAGCCAGCAATATAAGAAAACGTCAGCGATGACACTTCTGGCAGGAAATGAACTGAGGACATGGGATTATGTAGCGGCACAGCGTCCGGATACATTGGTAGCAATATCAAAGGCAGTTCAGGAACGTATTCTGAAGTATTATCGAAGGGACAGTCAGGTTATCTATCCTCCATTCGATCGAGGATATTGGGACACTGTACATGAATCAGAACCTCATAATGAGATTCCTCAAAATTTCTATTTAGTAGTGAGTAGGTTAGAACCGTATAAACATATAGACAATGTAATCGAAGCTTTCAGATCAATGCCTCATACAGATCTCGTGATTGTAGGCACAGGGAGTATGTTGGCCCGACTTCGCTCAAATGCACCTAAAAATGTGCATTTTACTGGTGAGATAGACGAGTCGGAGCTTGTTTACTGGTATAAGCACGCAAACGGCCTTATTATGCCTCAGGAGGAGGATTTCGGGTACGTGGCGCTTGAAGCACAGCATTTCGGGTGTCCTGTTATAGCTTTTAAGGCTGGAGGGGCCTTAGAAACGGTCCTGGAGGGCAAAACAGGCATGTTTTATGATGGTCACAGTGCGCTGAATATTCAAAATGCAGTTGAAAAATTTCATACAGTATCATACAATTATAAGAATAACTTAAAAACTATAGGACAAGATTTGCTTAGTAAATTCGATACACAGTCATTTATAAACAACTTGTCTTCGATTATAAATATTTAACACAATATGAAAGCAGTCATTTTTGCAGGCGGAGTCGGTACACGTTTATGGCCATTATCAAGAAAAGCATCTCCAAAACAGTTTGAAAAAATAATTGGTAACAAATCTACATTACAGCTTGCTATCGAGCGTTTGCTTTCTGATTTTAAACCTGAAGATATCTACGTATCAACAGGTGCTCAGTATGTTGATATGGTAGCTGCTCAGCTTAATTATATTCCTAAAGAAAATATCATAGGTGAACCTGAAAAAAAGGATGTAGGTCCTGCTGTAGCCTTTATGATGGGATATTTATCAAAACGATTTCCAAATGAATCAGTAATTATTCTCTGGAGTGATCATCTCGTCAAATATGAAAAGAAATTCATGGACATTGTCAGAACGTCATGTAAACGAGTTGAGGAAGAACAGGAACGTATCGTATTTATTGGTCAGAAACCACGATTTGCTTCTGAAAATCTGGGATGGATTGAAACAAGCGGGAAAGAAAAAAGTATTGATAGTATTGATTTCTACTCATTTGCGGGATTTAAATATCGTCCTGATAAACAGCTTGCAGAAAAATATTTTGAAGATTCTAAATATTGCTGGAATCTGGGTTACTTTGTAAGTACTCCTCATTTTATGCATTCACTTTTTAAACGATTTACTCCTCACATTCATGGATTGGTAGAAAAAATCCTGGAATCTGAAGGAACAGATCGCTTTCAGGAAGAATTTGCAAAATATTACCATGAAATGCCTGAAATCAGTTTCGATAACGCCGTGCTCGAACAGCTTGATAATGAATATGCAAGTGTCGTAATGGATGATATTGGCTGGTCAGATGTCGGTGCATGGGAAGCATTAAAAGAAGCACTTGAAGAAAATCGCGAAGATAATATTACAAAAGGTAAAGTGTTCCTCGAAGATACTTCCGATTGTCTCGTCTATAACTTTGACGAAAATAAGACAGTTGTAGGGATAGATCTTGACGATATGCTTGTAATCAATACAGGTGATGTTCTCCTTGTTACCAGGAAAACATCTGTTCCAAAGATCAAAAAAGTAGTCGAGAAATTTGCCGGAACTGAAAACGAGTCACTAACTTAAGATATTTTTGTTAGAATAAAATCCATGTCTGGAAAAATTTACGAGAAAGTAATCAAGAGAATATTCGATATTATATTCTCGTTACTGCTCATTATATTATTTCTCCCCATTTGCCTTATCGCGGCAGTATTCATTTATATTGATTCGCCGGGGCCTATTTTTGCAGATGTACCAGAACGCGTAGGTCAGTATGGTCGCCGATTCAGAATGTATAAATTCCGCTCAATGGTCGTAAATGCACACCAATTACTCCGCACAGATCCTCGGTTTAAAGCTCTTTTTGAAGAATATAAGCAAGGGAGTTATAAGCTCAAAAAAGATCCACGCATAACGAGAGTAGGTAAATTCATCCGAAAACATTCTATCGATGAAATTCCACAGTTCTTAAATGTGCTTAAAGGCGAAATGAGTCTTGTCGGGCCACGCGCTTATTATCCTGATGAACTCGAAAATCAGCAAAAACAGTACCCGCAAACTAAAAAATTAGTAAATAAAGTGTTATCCATAAAACCTGGTATCACCGGATTATGGCAGGTCTCAGGGCGCTCTGAAATTAACTTCGATAAACGAATTGCTATTGACTCAAGGTATGTTGATACGATATCATTGGTACAAGATCTTAGAATAATTATACGCACACCTCTCATAATGCTGACAGGTAAAGGAGCAGTATAAATAGTATGATAAAACCACTTTATAAAACACAAAAAAAGAAAAAAAGTTTTAAAATTCCTGGCTTTTTAGTAGGACTCCTTGTCATCTTTGTTGTATTCATCTATTTCTTTGCATTCCTTCCTTATACCCGTATTAAGGCAAAGGCTAATATCCTCGTAGCCTCGGCCAAAGAACTCAAAACGGTATTCGCTAAAAATGATATTGATCTTGTAAAAAAACAACTCGCAGATGTTAATGCTACATATGCAGATTTTGCTAGAGAGTCCAAAGCAGTATACTGGGCAGCTTTTATTCCTTATGTTGCAGATTTTAAAAGAGGCGTAGAGGCAGGAGATTACGTCTTAAAGGCAGGCAACGAATCTGTAGAAGCAATCTATCCTTATGCTGATCTTATCGGCTTTAAAAAGGGTGAAGCTGCATTCGTTGAGAAATCTGCAGAAGATAGATTACAGACAGCAGTTATAACACTTGATAAAGTACTGGGAAAAATTGATGTCATTTCAGCAAACATTGACGAAGCAGAAAAACGTATTGATGCAATTGATCCAAAAAGATATCCTGAAAAAATAGGAAAAACAGAAGTTCGTGCAAAACTTTCTAATGTGCGTGATCAGTTTAAAGGTGTAGCGTCACTTTTTGTAGATGCAAAACCTCTTTTAAAGAATATACCAAAAATATTAGGCAAGGATAAGGAACAGACATATCTTCTGCTTTTCCAGAACGAAAATGAGCAGCGCGCTACAGGAGGATTCCTGACAGCATACGCAGTATTCAAAATCAAAAACGGAAAGATGACTATTGCTAAGTCAGATGATATTTATACTCTGGATAACAGTATTGCGGTTCATCCGGCAGCACCACGTGAAATACTTACCTATCATAAGGGTGTTTCACAGTTCTTCATCCGTGATAGTAACCTTTCACCGGATTTAGTAAAAACGATAGACTTATTTAATTCTCTCTATGCGAAAAGTGGAGAACGAATTAATTATGATGGTGTTGTCATGTTGAACTCAAAAGTACTCGTCGACATGCTAACTATCTTTGGTGACACCGAAGTAAATGGCGTGCGTTTCTCGGCAGAGATTGATAAACGATGTGATTGTCCTCAGGTAATCTATGCATTATCTGATATGGTAGACAGACCGGTAAACTACGTTAAGACGAATCGTAAAGGCATCTTAGGTGATCTGATGTATGCGTTATTCTATAAAGCCATAGGGTTCTCACCATCTAAATACTGGGGTACTCTTGCTCAAACCATGTTTAAAAACATGGAAGAAAAGAATATTCTTCTTTACTACAAAGATCAGAGTATTCAAAGTGCCGTTGAAAAAATGAACTATGCAGGTCGTGTACGTGATTATGATGGTGATTATCTTAATGTAATAAACGTAAACTTTGCTGGTGCAAAATCAAATCTGTTTGTCACTAAGACTATTGAAACAACGGTTAATACAGGGACTAAAGAACGTGAGTTAAGTGTAGAATACCGTAATCCTTACCCCCACTCAGATTGTAGTTTGGAGAGAGGTGGGCTGTGTCTGAACGCGACATTGAGAAACTGGGTACGTGTGTACGTACCAAAAGGATCACAACTAGTAGATTTCAAGGGCTCACTCATGAAAGTACAGACCTATGACGAGTTAGGCAAAACGGTGTTTGAAGGATTTATGACAGTAGCACCGCTTGGAAAATCCGAAATAAAAGTAACTTATAAATTGCCATCATCAGTAGATACAAATAAATATAAGTTACTTATGCAGAAACAGGCAGGTGAAAAGGATATAAAATATACAGTTAAGATAGATGGCCAGCAATTTACTGGTCTTCTTGAAAAGGATCACGAATTCAAGAAAGACTAACTCCTTAGTCGTATGCCACAGGTATTAGAAACAGAAGCAATAGTCTTACGTAAAAGATCTCTTTTAAATAAAGATATATTCATAACCTTGTTTACAAGTGAAGAAGGTAAATCAGTGGCTATAGCCAAGGGTGTAAAGAATCTGACGAGTCGACGTGCTCCTCACTTACAGACAGGTAACCTCATCACTGCACAAGTATCAAAACGAAGTGAACGATCCTATATTCAGCAAACAACACTTATTACTGTATTTGGCTCCATACGTGAGAATAGCTCAAAAACAGACCTCTTGTATCTCTTTTTGTTTATAATTGATCGGATACTCCCTGAATCGCAGCCAGAACAACAGATATTTATGCTAACTAAACAATATTTAGCTGATCTTGCACGCATAGAGAATCCTGATCGAGAATTTATCACACCCTATCTCCATCGGACGCTACAACTGCTGGGATATGCAGACGAACCTGCAAATCTGGATGATCTCCTCGGAATCGTCGAAGAGACGATCCATGAAAAAATACCGCATCGTATTATATAATTGTATATCTATGGAAGAGATTATTGCTCTATGTAAAAGGCGTGGTTTTTTTTATCCTTCATCCGAGATATATGGAGGACTCGCTAATACATGGGATTTTGGACATTACGGAACATTACTGAAAAATAATTTACGAGATATCTGGTGGAAAATGTTTGTGCTCGATCGCGATAATATGGTCGGCATTGACGCCAGTATATTTCTTAACCCAAAAGTATGGGAAGCTTCGGGGCATGTTGCGGGTTTTACCGATGCCTTAGTTGATTGTCGAAACTGCAAATTCAGAACGCGCGCTGATCATTTGATTGAAGATAATCTCAAAGATATCAAAGTCGAAGGATTACCTGTAGAAAAGCTTACTGAAATTATTCATGAACACAAATTGAAATGTCCTCGTTGTGGTGTTAGTGACTTCACTGATGTACGAAGGTTTAATCTTCTCTTTTCTACTCAAGTTGGAATCGTTGAGGAAAGCAAATCTCTGGTCTATCTCAGAGGTGAGATAGCGCAAGGTATTTTTGTGAATTTCAAAAATGTACTTAACAGTATGCGTGTAAAAGTGCCTTTCGGTATTGCACAACAGGGGAAGGCATTTAGAAATGAGATAACGATGGGTCAATCAGTATTCCGAACTCTGGAATTCGATCTTATGGAATTTGAATATTTCATTCATCCAGATACATGGCACGAAGTATATGAAATGTGGCGAACAGAAATGCTCAAATATGTCGAAAAAATCGGATTGGACAGCACTAAGATCCGATGGCGAGAACATGAAGATTTTGAACGTTCACATTACTCTACCAAAACAATGGATGTAGAATACAATTATCCGTTTGGATGGAAAGAAATGTTTGGACTTGCATATCGTACCGATTTCGATCTCAAAAACCACATGGAACATTCAGGAAAAGACCTGCGCTACCTTGATCCTAAGACAAATGAAAAATATATTCCCCATGTAATCGAACCAACATTTGGTTTATCCCGATTAACCGGCACGACTATTATAGATGCATACAGAGAAGAAGATGTAAAAGGCGAAAAGAGAGTATATCTTAAATTTGCACCGTCTGTAGCCCCTATCAAAGTAGCGGTATTCCCATTGCAAAAAGATGAAAAGCTGCGTGAGATGGCACTGGCTGTTTACAAAGAAATTAAATCACATTATGTTTCAGAGTTTGATGATAATGGTAATATAGGTAAGATGTATCGTCGTCAGGATGAGATTGGTACACCGCTCTGTGTTACTATTGATTTCGCATCACTTGAAGATCAGTCCGTTACTGTTCGCAATCGTGATACAATGAAACAAGAGAGAGTTCCAACGGCATCTCTCCTCGCCTACATAAGGGAAACGTTGGGTATATAAATTTATATAGCATATGGAAGAAACAAAAACACAAAAACCTTATCTTATGATCGGCATAGTGACTGCAGTCATAGTAATCCTCGTGATAGGTGGTATGATGATTTTTGGTGGTAAGAAACAAAGTTCAGATGATCAGGGCACCGGCCAGAAGCTACAGAATAGTGCGGTAGTACCAACAGTAGATGCATCAGTAAAAGTGGAACTTGAAATATCGAAAGATAAAAAAGAAGCTGTGCTTACTTTGTCGAACTTACCAAAGGGTACAAAAAATATGGATTTCACATTAGCATATACAACAAATGAAAAAGAAGATGGAAGCATCGGGAGTATAACAACAGAAGATAATAAAAGCACATATGAGCGGAAAATTACATTTGGTACATGCTCATCAGGAGTTTGTCGATATAACCCGCCAATCTCACCAGTAAAACTGATAATAGATTTTACAGGATCATATGGCGAGCGTATTTTTGAAAAAGAGTATACACTATAAATAGTAGAACCAGTTATAAATATAAATAAGGGGAAAGGGGGTGTATTATATGCCAAATATTCAATCAGCAAAAAAGAAAGTTCGAAAAGATATAAAAAGAGAAGCAACAAATCTGACCTATAAAAAAACAATAAAAAAAACACTCAAAAAAGCAGGTACAATCAAAACAGGGAAGAAAGGAGCAGGTGCAGTTTCAGAAGCTTATTCAATAATAGATAAAGCCGTAAAAAAGAAAATAGTTCACAAAAATAAAGCAGCGCGACTTAAATCCCGTATTAGTAGATCTTTGAAAGCAGCTAAATGAAATACCAAATAAATCTCTTTCCACCGAAGGAGTTAAATTTCGTAGATAAAGCTGTATATTTTTCCTTTAACTATTTACGATACATCCTGGTCATCACTCAACTGGTAGTTATCAGTGTATTTTTCTACCGGTTTAAGATCGACCAGGAAATCGTGGATTTGAAAGATAGTCTTCAACAGAAAGAAGAAATCGTGAATGTATCAAACTCATTACTTCGAGATGTTAAAGCCATTGATATCAAATCAAGAAATATCACGACGGTCATTACGCAACAAGATAACTTTAAGGCTATGACGGATTACTTCCTCAGCGGGTTTCCTTCTGCTTTTTTCCTCACAAAGCTTGAAATATTCAATAATGGTATCCGATTTGATGGTACAACTACTAATATAGCAGTAGTACGTGCATACTACTTACATCTTAAGGCAGAAAAAAAATTTAAAACTATAACGCTCGATAATTTAAGAAAATCAGAAACATCCGGATACCAATTCAGTTTTAATCTGTCTAATTTTCAGAAAAAGTAACTATGAACAGAAACGCCATAATAGAAAAGCTGACCAGTAAGCGAGTAAAGGATTATAGTTTTACCATAATCTTTTTTATTGTGTTTTCATTTTTTATTATATTTGCTATTCGTCCTAATCTGACAACCGTATTCAGCTTACAGAAACAGCTTAAAGAGCTTCGTGTACTAGATGCTAACTATGAAAATGTAATAGTGCATATTGTTGATCTTCAGTCGATGCTTGAAACAAACCGCGACAATATGTATTTACTTGATGAAGCATTACCTGGTAGTCCGCAAGTCAATAAAGTAATAGATGATCTAAAAAAGAGTGCGTCAGTATCTGGTGTTCTTATTCGAAAAATTGATGTAGGTGAAGTACATCTGAAAGAAGATGAAAAGAAAAAGGATATAAAGGCCTTTACTCTCTCAATGGAAACAAATTCTGATTTTACAGAAGTAAAGACATTTATTGATCAGTTTATGAATCAGCGTCGTTTGAAGATGGTTCGTAATTTAAGTATTATTAAAGATATAAAGGATGGAACGGGAAGCGCCAGTTTAAAAATTAAGATGGATATCTCAGGCTACTATTTATGAACCAAAGAGAATTACTCATTATTTCGATTGGTATATTTCTTACGATCATCGCCTGGATGATTATAGATCTCTATCATGTGCAACAAAGTAAATCTTTCCAGGGAAATCTTGGTGCTGTTCAGGTTCCTTCTATTTCCATTAATTCCAAAATGTTTGAAGTTTTGAAGAATAAGGTGCCATGACGTATGTCATATAGCGATCTCTATTTCCAGTCCAAAAAAAGGACATCTGTTGTCCTTGTGGTTTGCGCCATCCTGTCTATTATGGGATTCGCTTTTTTGCTGCTTCGGAGTAATACGTCACTTCCTTCACGCGCATCAAGCAGAGTACTTAAAGTTCAAACAGTAGCTAACTTAGGCAGTCACGAAGCATCCGTGTACTGGCAATCAGATAAAGCAGAAGTGGGCTGGATAGTATACGGTACTACACCTGATAATGTGAATACAGTTGTTCTAGATGACCGTGATGTTGATTCACAGAAACATGCGAATCATCTACATCTTGTAACCATCAAAGGACTCACTGAGAATACACAGTATTACTATAAAATCATCTCTGGAAGCGATCTGATTGCTGCTCCTGATGGTGGCCCATTTGGATTTCGTACAACGTCCTCGTTTTCAGGAAACAGTACCCTCAAACCTGCATACGGAAAAGTGATACTTCCAAGCGGTGAGGCTGTACAAAATGCGATTGTAGTTATTCAAATCCCAGAAGCGTTTCCATTAGTCACATTAACTAAATTGACTGGTGAATGGCTTGTTCCCCTTCAGTATGCCGTAAATCAACAGACAAACAGATTTATTAATCTATCTGATAAAGATGTGGTAAAAGTAACCTTTACAAATGAAGAGCTTATCACATCGGTAGTGGACGCTAAAATACTCAACATCAATCCGATACCACAAACTCTGGTATTGGGTAAAAATTACACACTTCTCCAGGACAATAATGTATTATCTGCAGGAGCACAAATCGCTACTGGAACACATACTATAGATATCATTTATCCACGTGAAGGATCAATCATCCCTGGTAATAATCCCTTAATCAAAGGTATTGGCATACCTGGAAAACAGGTGAAAATATCTATTAATGCTCGACCAACCTATATATTTGAAACAACTGTTAATACAGATGGATCATGGCGGGCTGAATCAACTGGTCCCATTGCTCCAGGGTATTATACTCTTATCATAAAAACATCAGATGCAAAAAACACTCCTATTCAGATGAGTCGTAGATTCACTATTGGAAAGAGTGGAGAGCAGGTATTAGGAGAAGCTACACCATCTGCTTCTCTTACTCCTACTGATACACCGACACTTACGCCAGCACCATCAATATCACTGACTGTTACCGTTTCGCCAACATCTACATTTACGCCGACACCTTCGACACTATTATCTTCTGCGCCAACTGCATCACCTACTGGTCTTCTAAAATCTGGTTTTGATATTAACCCGGTTATGTGGTCAAGTATGGCACTTATTGTAATTGGAACAGGTGTATTGCTATTATTTTAAATATGAACATAGTTGATTATTTAGTATCAGTCAATAAAATCAGTATCATTGCGTTTATAGTGACACTGGGTTTCCTTGGATGGGAATGGAAAAAACTAAATGATGAAAAGAAAAGGTCGATTAAGCCAACAGTTCCTCAGTTTGATCCGAATGCAGGACCACAACCGTTAGGGGGAGGTACAGCAATTGAGCTCCCAGATACACTGCTTGCAAAAAAAGCACAGTACCATAAAATAATAATAGTCGCACTCATTATTATGGTTGTTGTTTTTGGAATAACATCACTTGTTAGCTTGTTTGGGACGCGAAAAAAAGATGTGTCTGGTCAGGCAGGCGTAGTCGTAAGGGAAGTACAGTCGAATGGTATTCGTGTGTACGATCAGGACTGGATTGAATTAAAAGGCACATCGGCACCCGTCAAACCTGGTGATGATCTTATTATTGGTGTATCTACGGTAAAAGGGCTGGATCTGGATAAAGCGCGTATTAGAATTAATGATACACAGTGGGGACCAGATACCATTACTACTAAATTCGATGTTCCGCATGCTGTGTATTATCGTATGTATAAAATCGGTTCAGGTGAGGCAAAGCTACAGATTGAAGCGCAGTTACATTCGAAAACAGATGGATGGTTGAGTGAATGATTATGAAACATTTTGGTTTCTCAAAAAAAAATAAACTCGCAACAACCTATATTATTTTAGGAGCTGCTTTATTGCTCAGCATTGGTGTTATTATCATCAGCACGTTACTGAGAAGCGATGCCAGTTCATCGCCAATAGCAACAACCAAGATTCGTGCCGCATCACTTACCTATAAGCGAACAATAACCATTGTCAACGGTACATCAACACCGACATCAAAGCCAACATTTACACCAGAAGAAGCAACTATTGCTGCCCAACAAAATACGAATCAAAATCTTCAGACTACAATTACTGGGACGCCACGTACGAGTCCTACGAGTGGGAGTAGTAGTACCCTCACGCCTACTGCAAGTATGTCAGTAACCGACACACCAGTACCCGTAGAAACGACCGCTGATACTACAGTTACTACAGCTGCAACAGTCTCAACCATACCAGTGAGTACTCTTCCGGAATCAGGAACAGTTCAATACACGAGCATGATCTTTATAACTGCGTCTATTGTTCTTTTTATATCATTCTTGTTCTAACTGTCATTCCCGCGAAGGCGGGAATCTGCACCATGCGTTTTATAACGTAGCCTAAACTCAATCTTCTTTTGTCATCCCTGGCGATCCGCCGATTCGGTGGAGAGACCGGGGATCCATTTATAATTTCTTGTAATCTATCTGATAGTGGTTATATACTATTAAAAGGAGTCATACTATTTAATAACTATGAAGGATTATATGAAAAATGTTTTTAAACGTTTTCTAAACGTTTGCTATGTTCTAAGCTACATTATTTTAGGATTAGCCATATTTTTCTATGGATGGAATTATAGACCCCAACAACAAGTTGATAGTCCAAAATCGATTATAAACTGCAACAACGGAAAATCATATATAAATACATTGCCCGGCGGTGGTGAATTTATATCCTATATTGACGGATCGCTTCTTAAATCAGATGACGCAAGATTAAGATGGTTTTGTTATAGCGGTAATATAATTAATGATATAGATATATATCAGTATGAAGATAATATATTTAGTAAAGTATCAGAGAAAAATTATAGTATAACTCTAAAATATCATACAGAAGGTAGTTGGAATGAGGTTATTAAATCTTGGAGTATAGGTTTTCTTGTTATTTTTTTTGTTATAGAAATATTGTTTTTTATAATACGCTATATTTTTGGATATAACACTAAATCCCTTCTAATAAGGCTGTTACTTGAATCTCGATAGTCAGTATAGATCCCCAGGCATGTTGTAACTTGCGAGGGATGACACTTTGGAGCAGATTCCCGCCTTCGCGGGAATGACAAACATCTGGATCCCGGATCAAGTCCGGGATGACAAGTCATAGATTCTAGATAAGCCAGAATGACTTTATTTAGGCAGTATATTATCGCATTCACTCAGATCACCTTTGGTGAATTTGCAGGTTATGTATGCGTGAAAATCTGTGTAGTTCTCATCAGGAGGTACGAGAACGTACTGTCCCTGATATTTATCGTTTGATGGAACGATAAAGTAATCTTTGGGAAATGCTACGTTGACCTGTTTGAAGTTTTTCTTCAAGATAATATTTTTAGCTATGACTGCTCCTTGTTGATTTGTTATATCGCGATCTATATTCTTATTTATGAGTGCGTATATATCAGATAATGTATCGAGGTCATGTTTTTTTACGATCGCAATAAGCTTTTCTTTGAGTCCGGCAACTACGAGTTGCTGACGTCTGCTTCGCGCAAAGTCACTGCCTTCAACTCCTTCGGCATGTCGTGATCGTGTATATTTCAGTGCGGTCATTCCGTCCATGTGCTGTGTACCTTTATTGAACGTTATCGTTTCGTATCGACATTTATAATCCGGGTCGCCTCCACATAAATCATTTTCCTTGCCATCGACTGGATATTCGTGATCGGTGAATGATCTTTCAACGTTTACCTCAACACCACCTACTTTATCAATAAGTTCTCTGAAGGTATCAAAGCTGATCACGGCACCGTATTCTATAGGAACTCCGACAACTGCTCCAATTTCTGCTTTTGCAAGCTTCAGACCGCCACCTTTCTTAATAGATTCACCGATCGTATATGCTGTATTGATTTTGTATTTAAGGGTATCACTCCATACATCACGTGGAATTCCAATGGTAGAAATAACGTTAGTGGTAAAGTCATAGTGTATCACCATCATGGAATCTGTAAGATCAGGTCCTTCATGTGTGCCTCCACCGACACCCATTACCAGTATATTTACTTTATTATCAACTGTTTCCAGATCGCTATTTGATATGAGCAAAGAGAGCGGAGATATCTGCAGGGTTTTAGTTAGAAAACGATAGTAGGGAGATATAATAGCATAGGCTGCTATCACAACACCGGCAATAATAATTGAAAGCCAAAATATAATTTTCATGATCTTACTTTACTTGTGATACTATTTCGTAGAACGATTGGGGATCAAGAGATGCTTTACC
>CAYMIY010000005.1:0-3675 GCA_964390735.1 uncultured Gammaproteobacteria bacterium | reverse complement strand
GCGCCATCATCGTATTGTGAAACTGATTGCACACCAATATATACATTTTTTGTTTTTAAGAATCGAGCCTTCACAAGGGCAACAAATGGGCTGGGAGCGCAGATAATAATGCTTAATCGATCTTGAGTGAGAGATGTCTGGAGCTGATTACTGTAGGTAATTTTATTAAGAAAAACATTACACCATTCATTAGCTTCCTGATAATTTTTATGAGCTTTCCAGTTAGCAATTACGTATTTCATAATTTATTGTATCATTATAGTCTATGATATCAGAGATAATCAAACACTTAAATAAGCAACAAAAAGAAGCAGTTCTTCATACTGACGGGCCATCAGTCATTCTGGCAGGTGCAGGCTCAGGAAAAACGCGCGTACTTACACATAAAGTTATGTATCTGGTAGGGGAAAAGAAAGTTGATCCGGGAGAGATTGTCATGATCACATTCACTAACAAAGCCGCGAGTGAAATGAAGGAGCGTATCAAACACGGGTTGAGAACAGCAGGCGCTTCTGCTTCATCTCTCGGATATGTAGGCACATTTCATTCGTTCTGTTGTATGATACTCCGCCGTAATGGTCACTATATGGGTATCGATAATACATTCTCAATATATGATGATTCAGATCAATCAACTATCATCAAGAATATTCTTAAAAAAAATGACAGCAAACGGTACACACCATCTTATTTTCTGAACAGAATTTCGGCAGCCAAGAATATTCTGGTTGGACCTGAACGATATCTCGACGTTTTTGCAGATTATGGTGCGGCAGCAGTTGCAGAAGTCTATACACAGTATCAGAAAGAACTTGCAAAGAATCATGCACTCGATTTTGATGATCTGATAATGAAAGCAACTCAGTTATTTGTAGAGCACCCTCCTGTGCTTGATAAGTATCAGGACCGTTTTAGATACTTAATGGTAGACGAATTTCAGGACACAAATGTGGCTCAGTACGCACTGACTAAATTACTTGCATCAAAATACAAAAACATTACTGTTGTTGGCGATTTCTCACAGAGTATTTATTCCTGGCGAGGGGCAGACATCCGCAACCTTGAAAAGTTCCAGGATGATTTTCCAGATGCTCAGACATTCCATCTGGAGCAGAACTATCGCAGTTCGCAGAAAATACTTGATTTTGCCTACGAGACTATTTCGCAGAATCAGACACATCCAGTACTTCATTTGTTTACTGAAAATAACAAAGGTGAAGATATCATTTACTACAAAGCTGAGAACGAGCAGGATGAGGCTATTTATATTGCTCAGCAGATTGAGAATAACAAAAGTAGTGTGCTTCCTCTTACATCATTTGCTGTACTGTATCGAACGAATGCACAGTCACGCGTACTTGAAGAGGCATTTCTCCATTATGGCATTCCCTATACGCTCATCGGAGGAACCCGATTTTATGAACGCAAAGAAATCAAAGATATTTTATCTTACCTGCGTCTCTTTATAATGCCTACCGATGAAGTTTCACTTGATCGTATAAAAAAGCTTGGAAAAGGCCGCTTTACAAAATTCAAAGAGTTATATACCCGGGTAGGCGAACACTATAAGCAGATTGCGACTGCAGATCTTATGGAGCAGATATTTACTACTACCGGATATCTTGATACCTATGATCCCCATGAAGAAGAAGACTTCCAGCGTTTAGAAAATATAAAGGAGCTTAAATCTGTCGCTCTGAATTTTCCTGATGTCGTACAGTTTCTTGAGCAGGTAGCGCTTGTGGAGTCTGAATATTTTGAAGGAGAGCGCAAAGGAAATTCGCGTGAAGGTGTGAGACTCATGACGCTTCATCAGGCAAAAGGACTCGAATTTCCCTATGTATTTATCGCAGGACTGGAAGAAGGTATACTTCCTCATTCCCGCTCAGTTGAAGACATCTATCAACTAGAGGAGGAGCGAAGACTATTCTATGTAGGTATTACCCGTGCACGCGACAGGTTATATATTACCTATACAAAACGACGATTTATCTTCGGTCGTAGAAATGAATCTGTCAGATCGCGATTTATCGGCGGCGATGAACGCGAAGACAGTACCTGGAATTCGTACTATTAGCTTGCACACGAGTAAAACCTATAATATGTTGTATGTTATGATATAATTACAAGGTACTATAGTACGAAAGGAGCTATCATCGCAATGCAAAAAGCTATTGCACATGTCCTGTTCTTTATAGCAGGATTCTTTGTCGGCCGGCTGCTTCTGGGGATTATAGGAATAGTGCTTCCTCTACTACCCACAGCTGTAATCTGTGTTTTTCTGGTCCTTATGTACGAGCTGTATCGTCAGCGTCGTACACCGTAGTACACATAGATCCAGGACACGATGTGTCCTGGATCTAACAATTCATAAGCTACTATGAAAAAAGTATTAGTGCCGCTTGCGGAATATACCATTCCCGGTCAGCATGTGGCCATGCATTTTGCCCGTGAAACGTATATTAATAAACTAGTATCTGTAGGGCTTACTCCCGTTTTCGTTTCATCACTATTTCCCGATGCTATGGTTGATGTGTTATATGACGAATGCGGAGGCGTACTGTGCATGGGAGGAAGTGACATTGATCCCTCTCATTATGGAAAAAAGACCGAAGAAAAAACAGTTGTATCCGAACCGCGTAGAGATAATTTAGAGCTTCGCATTATAAAGAAAGCATTACATGACAGGAAACCATATCTAGGGATTTGTAGAGGGCATCAGGCTCTAGCTATAGCATCAGGAGGAGATCTCATTCAACATCTCGATGCAGACAAAGAATCACATAGTGCAACTACCTATGATGATCTTCTCACGAAACCTGGTCATGATATTATCATCGAATCATCTTCACGTGCTTACAAAATTATCGGTAAACATGCAATTCACGTAAATACGGCACATCATCAGGCAGTACGTACTCCTGGCAATGATCTAGATGTTGCGGGCAGATCACCTGAGGGCATTATAGAACTACTCGAGCATACAGATCCAACATACTTTTGCTTCAGTCTGCAATGTCACCCGGAGGCCATGAATGGCGATACTGATGTGTTATTTCTTACATTTAGTAAGCACGTTCGTACTACATAACATTCTGACGTATAATAAGAGTAGGATATGAAACATAATACTATCTACGCATTTATCGATAGTCAGAATCTCAATCTATCCATTCGTAATCTTTCATGGACGCTCGATTTTCTGCGCTTCAGAATATATCTGCATGACAAATATAAGGTGAAAAAAGCATTTCTATTTATCGGGTACATGGAAGAGAATAAAGATCTGTACTCGTTTCTACAGAAAGCGGGATATACGATCATATTTAAACCAACACAGTCTCTGCCTGATGATAAAGTTAAAGGAAATGTAGATGCCGAACTGGTACTGCATACCATGATCGAATTCCCACACTATGATGGCGCGGTAATAGTCACCGGAGATGGAGATTTTTTCTGTTTAGTAGAGTATCTGGAGAAGCAGGGAAAACTCAAGAATCTGATTATTCCTAACAGATATAAATATTCATCGCTATTACGTCCGTTCAGTAAAAAAACTATTTTTATGAATTCTCTCAAACGTAAACTCGAATACAAAAAAAGAGAGGCATTATCGTAAGCATTCCCGTCTTACGCATGGCCTCTCATGGTGATTAGAGACCATTATAATCAAGC
>CAYMIY010000004.1:39234-41138 GCA_964390735.1 uncultured Gammaproteobacteria bacterium | reverse complement strand
CTTCTTTCTTTGCTTTTTTTGCTTTCTTTTTTGGTTCTACCTCTTCTTCTGTTTCTACTTCTTCGTCGTCTTTTTTCTTATCCATTTTCTTTTCCATAGAACGTTTCTTCTGTTCTTCTTTCTGTTCCTGCTCTAAATTTTCTAAACCGAGAATGCGAGTTCGTACTTTTCCCATATTAACTAAATTGTATAACCGTTATAACCGTTATAAATATTATAAATGTATATTACTCTGTATCGACACCCATACTGCGTGCAGTTCCACGAACGATATTCATAGCTGCATCAACTGTATCTGTGTTAAGATCATCCATCTTTTCTTTTGCAATTTCTTCAATTACATTTTTGGTAAGTTTGCCTACTTTTTCTGTATTTGGTTTACCTGATCCCTTTGTAAGACCCATTTTCTTTTTGATTATGGCTGCAACAGGAGGTAACTTTGTGATGAACGTGAAACTTCTGTCTGTGTAAACAGTAATGACTGCAGGAATGATCTGACCTTTCTGTTTGGCAGTGCGGGCATTGTATTCTTTAATAAAATCCATAATCGGCACACCGTGCTGACCTAACGCTGGACCTACTGGAGGTGCAGGAGTCGCCTCACCTGCCGGAAGATTAAGTTTTATTAATGTTTTTACCTGCTTTGCCATATGTTAAATGTAATTATAAATGAGAATTTACTCTAATAAGAAAAGTATATTATACAATAAGTTGTTTCAAAAATGCTTACAAATTAAAGCTTTGATACCTGTAAAAAGTCTAACTCAACAGGAGTCTCTCGATCAAAGATTGAAACGAGTACACGTACTTTTCCTTTTTCTTCATCAATTGCTTCGATCGTACCCAGGAAATCTGAGAATGGTCCTTCTGTAATTTTGACTGCTTCGCCGATTGAAAACTTAGCTTTAAATTTCGGCTGATCCTGTGCTACGAACTTCATGATTGCATCGACCTCTTTTTCAGAAATAGGTGTTGGTTTAAGTCCAGCGCCTACAAATCCAGTCACTCCTTCGGTTGTTCGTACCACAAGCCACGAATGATCGTCTAAAATCATACGAACGAGAATATAACCCGGGAAGACTTTTTCTGTAGCTTTTGTCTTTTTACCTTTTTTAACGACAACAATTTCTCTGGTAGGAATAACTATGTCGAAAATCTTGCTTTCTACGCCAAGACTTTTTACACGCTGTTCCATTGCTGCTTTAACGCGTGCTTCATATCCGGTCTGAATATGAATAACATACCATTTTGCTTCAGTTGGTACTTCTGTAACATCAGGAGTAACGACTGCAGCATCTGAAACATTTTGATTTGGTTCTTGATTACCGTTCACTGTTAAAACATTAAATAATAAATTTGCTTAAAGACTATCAGCGCATCTTAGTGAGCACTTCCAATCCTTTAGCAAGTAGCACGTCTATTATACCTATATAGGCACCAATTATCAAGGAAATGAGAATTACGACCATTGTCAGCCGCATTGTCTCTTCTCTTGAAGGCCAGGAAACTTTTTTCAGTTCATCTATGAGTCCATTGGCAAACTGAGATTGTGCAAGAGTTTTCTTATCCATAGTTGGTATAGTATACAGTATAGCATTTGAACTATAAAGAGCAATTCACTACTATTATATTAGTAATATGACATACGAAATAATTCATTCAATAATTCTCATTGTAACGATATTCCTATCGTTCATTTTAAGCAGAACCAGCCTTGCTCAGTACGATCTGGAGATTGCAGCTGGGCTTTTTATCGTTTTGTACTTGAGTAAGCGTCTTTTTACTGACACCCGTACATCTCGCCTTTTGGAATCAGTTATTTTTACGTTTATTATTATTGGTGTAATCAATACCACAGGTGATCTCACATCCCCTTTCTTTTTCCTGATATATTTCCTGATGTT
>CAYMIY010000004.1:0-39134 GCA_964390735.1 uncultured Gammaproteobacteria bacterium | reverse complement strand
GCCTATGCACTTAATATGGAATCTTCCCAGTTTATGATCCAGGGCGGAAATGTAAATATAGGTGCAAAAGAACAAACATCAAGTAACTATAATCTTTCAACAACTCTTGGCCAGTCTGCTGCAAACCAGTTTTCCTCTGCCGGATATATAGTGAAGGCAGGGTTTCAGTATATCCATTCCATTATTCGCTTTAGATTTACCGTTTCTAATACGAATATCAACTTTGGATCTCTTAATTCCGATACCCCTGTGACTGCAACTACTAATTTAACTGTCAATTTTGGTGGCGCTGGTCAATATCTCGTAACTGCTATAGAAGAGGATAAACTACGAACGATAACAGGGGCAAATAATATACCGGACACTAGTTGTGATGGCGGAGCAAATACCTGTACTATTTCAACTGCGAAGCCTTGGACAGCTTCCTCGGCATATGGTTTTGGATACAGCATGTCGGGAAATGATATTCCTGCTACTTTTACTAATAGTACCTATTATCGTCCGTTTGCAAACACCGCAAATGGAGATAACCCAGTTACGGTTATGTCTAATGTAGATGTAGGTAAAAACAGAAGTTCCACTATGACTATGAAAGTTAATGTATCAAGTGTGCAAGCGGCCGGGACATATCAAACTATTATTCATTTTGTAGCAACCCCGAGTTATTAATATGAAAAACATAGAACGTGGAACACGTAAGGAGTTACTTACAAAGCATATACTTGTATCTCTTTTATTATTTGTGCTATGTTTCACGTTCCAAGCTCCACGTTCCTTCGCTCAGCAACTTTCATTGAGCATTTCTCCACCGCTTGTTGAGATGGTTATTAAACCAGGAAAATCGCTACTCATCGCTTATACCCTCACTAACTATGGTGACCCGCTCATTATGAAGTCGTATATGCTTCCGTTTGAGCCCCGTGATGAGCTGGGTAACATCAGACTTAAAGACAGGTTTGAAGGTCCAGTTCGATTTAATCTCGATAATTCAGAAATAACACTAAATCAATCTTATGTTCTGAAGTCGGGCGGAAGTCAGCAACTGCTCCTGTTTGTACGCGTCCCTGAGAATGCACCTGAAGGTGACTACTACTATACATTCGTGTCTGAAAGCCAACCTCCTCCGACAATCGAGGGTGTCGCACTTTCTCGTTCTAAAGCCTCAATCGGTGCAAACCTTCTCATTACTGTTTCAACCAGTGGACATACAGAATATAAAACCGCAGTTACCGGTTTTGATGTGCTTCCCCGATATAAACTTTCTTTGTTTGGTAAGACGCTCAATCTTATAGATAGTAATGATATTGTGCCGGTAAAGTTACTGATTACTAATTATGGACGTAATGTTGTTAAGCCCCAAGGTACCATTGAACTTAACAGTACATTTGGTGAAAAAAGCTCGTATAACATACTTCCACAGAATGTGTTATCGAATGGTCAACGATTGCTCGTAGCAACTCCTTCTGCATCTATTGACTGTGATAGTAAGCAGCATGCATCAGATGTTTCATGTTCTCAGCCTTTTACATTATTATTAAAGTCATTTTTTATTGGGAGATATTCCCTCAATGCAATCATTAATTTCGGCGATGACACTCCAACGATTTATGGATCAGCTACGTTCCTCGCTCTTCCACTAAAATTCACAACCGCTTTTATTATCATAATGATTGTTGTATTGGCCATACTTAAAATGATGAAGAAAGGATAATATAGGGCTTTATTAAGCCTTAATTTTACGTATAAACAGAGTGCGATGATATTCACATTCTCCATATTCTCGTATTGCTTTCCTATGAGTAATGGTGCCATATCCTTTATGTTTTTCAAATCCATATACAGGATACATTGTTGCAAGTTCTGACATATACCTATCTCTCGCAACCTTTGCAATTATCGATGCTGCTGATATAGATAGTATTTTGCTATCTCCTTTTATAATACCTTCAAGTTCCCAGGGAGATCCTTGACTATTTTCCAGCGAGAATCCGTAGCCATCTACGACTAATTTGATTTCACGCTTCTTATCGATCGAAGACATAACCATTTCAATAGCTCTCTGCATAGAACGTTTTGTTGCTGATGTTATTCCTGCTGAATTAATGCATTCTACATCTGCAGATCCAATTCCAAAATAGCACACATTATTTCTTAATAGAGCATCAATCTCCTGTCGTTTGTGTGGAGTAAGTTGTTTCGAATCAGTAATCCCCCATGACTCTATTATCGAGTACGCATCGTGAATGAGTAAAGGGTCGAAGCATACAGCTGCTGAATATACAGGGCCCGCCAGAGCCCCTTTACCCACCTCATCAATACCTATGACAAGGCAGTCATTCTCCCACCATGTTTTCTCATAAATAAATTGAGGTAGTGTTTTCATTTGTAGTTTATAGTCCGTGGATAAATAACGTACCACAGAATATCTTAAATCATGTCACCGCATGTAACATCTATTGTGAACATATTATCACACAGTAAGGTAGAGATTACTATCATTACAGTTGCGATCATTATGATCATTATTACGATATCCATTGATAGCAAACATGAATCAGCTTCTGTAGTCAGTATTGTCAAGGAAAAGTCTTTATCTCTTGAATCAATTGTAACTATTGACCTGGAAGGTGCACTTAATAAACCGGGAATATATAGATTATCATCAAGAAAACGCCTTTTCGAAGCTATTAGGGAAGCTGGAGGGCTTGCCGATAACGCTGATAGAGAGTATGTGTATCACGAAATAAACCTCGCCAGCTACATCCATGATCAGGATAAAATCTATATCCCTCGCAAAGGTGAAAGAATAGTTGCTATATCCCCATCTAAGATAACCCCGGTAACGTACAAATCAGTAAGTATAAACAAAGCTACGCTTGACGAGATTGACATTATACCTGGTATAGGAAAAACAACAGCACTCAAGATTATTCAGAACAGACCCTATTCGTCTTTGAATGATCTGATTATAAAGAAAGCAGTAAGTAAAACTACTTTTGGAAAGATCGAAAAATATATTCACCTATGATATCGCTAACAGATGCAACCCAGGTTATATCAAGACTCCTACCGGAGCCACATGCGTCACTATTAAATGGAATCGTATGGGGTATTCCTCTTACATCTGATCCACATCTAGTAAATGAATTGAAACAGGCGGGAATTATACATATAGCAGTCTTATCAGGGGCTAATATAACACTCCTTGTCGAAATAGTACATCTATTTACAGCTAGAATTAGCAGAAATAAATCAATTCTGATAAGCATCATTTTAGTTGTATTTTTTACTTTTTTTGTAGGTCTGCAGGCCCCAATTATGAGAGCAAGTATAAGTAGTACATTAACGTACGTAGCAATTATATATGGTCGTAGATCGTCAGCTCTTTATATTCTTTTTTTGAGCGCATTTTTCTCATGCATCTTATTTCCGTCATGGATTACCTCTATTTCGTTCCAATTATCGTATGCTGCCTGTTTGGGTCTCATCCTGTTTAAGCACAAATCACCATTCAAGAATACGTTACTCACCTACTGTTATGAAGAAGTTACCTGTTCACTCAGTGCGCAGCTATTTACGATTCCCATTATCTATTTCTATTTTCATCAAATATCAATAATCGCTCCCTTAACAAATCTTCTCATATCATGGACCATCGGACCCCTTATGTTTTTAGGGTTTATTATTACGTTCATTGGGACATTTTGCCCACAAATTGTGTTTCCCTTTACGATTACTGCATATATGCTCATCAGTTGGATACTTTTTGTCGTGCATGTTCTCATTCAAATTCCATTTTCATATATACAACTCTAATGGGAAACAGTATAAACAGTAAATTGATAGTAATCTGCATAGCAGTTTCCTTATGCATCTCAGTACCCTTCTTTTTGTATCATCAAAAAAATACAGTTATAGTTTTCTGTAATGTTGGTCAAGGTGATGGAATATATATAAGGATTAAAGACTCATTTGATATTGTGATTGATACAGGTCCCGACAACAGAATACTTAAGTGTCTTGGCACATATATGCCATTTAATGATAGAACTATTGATATGGTAATCGTCACGCATCCCCAAGAAGATCACATTGGAGGACTTGCATATCTATTAAGCCACTACGAAATTAAAAATATACTTATGTCCCGGCTCACAAATACAAGCAGTTTATTTAAGCGGATTTCATACACAATGAGAAAAAACGCTGTTCCCGTTACTTATGTGAATGCCGGAGATAAAGTGATGATAGGTGCTGATGAACTAGACATTCTATGGCCTTCACGTAAGTTTCAGGAAGAACATATAACTACTACAGATAGTAATATGCATCTATCCAGACTGGATGATAACGATTTTTCAGTTGTTACTCGATTAAAGGAGGGCCTCCATACGATCTTATTTACGGGTGATGCCTCGCCGTCCGTACTCAATCAGCTTCCTGTTGAGGGTATACATGATACAACTATCTTAAAAGTACCACATCACGGCTCTATAAATGGCTTAAGCGATTATTTTCTTGAGTTAGCAAACCCCCAATTATCTGTGATAAGTGTAGGGAAAAATAACAAATTTCATCACCCTTCAAAAGAAATTATTCACCTGCTTGAAACTCAACACAGATCTTATCTACGAACAGACTTATTAGGAACAATAATTCTAACCCTCTATGCCACTACTGTTTCTATAGACTATGACAAAAAATGAAATAACGTCTGTCAATTGGCACAGCTAACATATATAGTTGATTAGCACGAACGTGGCAACAGCTTAATATATCAACCCGTTATACATGATGTTTTTAGTTTGGGGCATCGTATAAGTATATGAATTCGATAGTAGGCCTTGGCATTTAGCTTAGGCGAGTGATAACACCAGATATAATATTTAATCACTCGTTTTATTACGCAGACAGAAGAATACCGCGAATCTCTTTAAAAATATTGAATGCCTCGTATCCAATCCAGCTTTTGCCCAGTAGTTCTGAAGGTAGACCTGGATCTAAGCGGATGATACTTACGTATTCATTTACTATTCGTTCGAATTTCATCATTTTTTCGCCATCTCGTGAGAGAATATCGTGCCATCTCTTAAATACTTCACGATATTTTTTATCGAGTGCCGATTTCTGCCATACTTTTTCAATAAGAATATCAGTAACACCAAATACATGGCTTGCTTCAAATGCCTGTATATACTGTTCTTCTTCTTTCTGAGAAACGAGTGTACGAAGGTTGCCGATGATAGGATGCGGTGTTACCCAAAAAGATCTATGCCAAGGCCCTAATCCCCAACCTGCAACTTCTCTTCTCAGCTTATCGCGGAGTTCTCTTTTCTTCTCAGGAATTTCATATGATAGTATTCTCCACTTACCGTCCCATGTTTCTTTTAAATAGCGGAATACGGGAAATGTTAAGCATAATTCATCAAATCCTTTTTGAGTAAGTCTATATACATGAGAAGAATCTTTTTTCCCTGATTGTGTACTAGATTCTTTTTCAAGAAGCCCTTCCTTTATGAGACCACTAAGTGAACCTTTTGTTTTCTGATTCATCGAGAGATCAAATGCTTTCTGAAGACCTTCATTCAAACTTACATACGAAAAATTAACGTCTGATAGCAGAAACAAAGCTAATAAAATTTTCGTCCGTCTTTCTTTTATTCCCATATAAGTAAAAATGTAACAGACGCAAATTTTATTGTCAAGAGGCAATTCCAATTTTGACATTGCATTTTATTGTCGTCTCCTATTATGATGTATATACTAATTAAACCAGGAGTGCACTATGTTTATATTTCGTCAAAAGAGATTAATATATAAATTAACGTTGTATGGATTTGTTCTCTTTCAGGGAACATTTCTGTTTCTCACAAAAGCTCCTGTTGCTATAGATTCCGGAAACCTCTATTCCGCTTCTGATACACTCTCAAACTCAAGACTTTCCTATTACGCCAAAGTTTCGGGCGCTCAGTCTGTTGGTACTACAAACTGGACGATACAGAATTCAGGTAACCCTGATACAAATACAAATCACCTATTCCCACAGGATTATATATCGATTGGAAACATGGGTAACTATCAGGTAGCAACAATATCTGGGAGTACTTCATTTAGCACAGTTGGGTCATCAACTATCGGCGTAGCAAACGGAGATACGATCTATGCTTCACAATCAGCAGCACATGTCCTTACTTTTACTAATCAGTCTGCGATTACTCAAGGTGCCATACGCGTTCTTATTCCTGCGGGAACAAATACATCTGCTTCGAATGATGGTGCACCAGATGGATTATCCACTTCTGGTTTTGACTTTAATAATATAGCCTCAGCGAATATTACATGTCCTACTGGAGGGGGCGTGGGGGCATGGCAGACTGCCACTGCTACTCCTTCATCAACGTTCGGTAGTAACTATCACGCATTTGAATGTAGGTTTGCAGGAAATCTAAGCGCAGCTCAAGCGCTCACGTTTACCATAGGCAATTCATCACGAGGTATTATAAATCCTGCACCTAAAACTGGCCATACTCAGGGTTTAGCAGACACATATAACGTAAGAATACAGCTTCTTCAGTACCCAAGCTATAACGTAGTTGACAGTGTTATCGTTACCGTCTCCCCTGTAGAAGCAGTCCTTGTTTCTGCCACAGTCAACCCCTCACTTACCTTCCAGATAACCGGTGTATCAGCCGCAACAACTCTCTGCGGCGTATCAACTTCTGTAACAACAACTGCAACTGCAGTACCATTTGGAGATATAACTGCTACAGGGGCATTCTATGATGCCGCACACCAGTTATCTGTATCCACTAACGCAGTTTCTGGATATGTCGTTAAAGTTGCTGAAGATGACGAGCTTTCAGCCGACACAAATGGCGATGGAACGCCTGATACGACATTATCTGATACCACCTGCGACGGAGCTAACTGTAGTGCAACGACTACCGGCAGATGGAACACTACTACAACAAATGGATGGGGTTACTCACTTGAGAATTCATCATCTACTGTTCCATTCCAGTACAGTACAACATCAGGAAATTGTGCAGGAGGAACCTATTGTGCAAAGCAGTTTGCCTGTAACAACTCAACGAATTGCTCAAGTGTAACTGCTGCGCAACAAATTGCATCATCCGCAGCTCCCTCCTCGACTCAGAATCTATATGTCTGTTACAGATTAAATGTTAGTGCTTCACAACAAGCAGCATATTACCAGACACGCTTACTTTATATTGCAACAGGTACATTTTAATCTTTACTTTATTCAAAAACTTATATATAGTAATTTACTTATATATTAAGTATGTATAAATTACTTAACATATGTAAGATTATAATTTTGGAATAATTGTTATTGACATAGGTTTAAATTTCCACTTTAATATACATATAATGAAAAAGCTATTTTCTGGTCGTCTTGTGTATAAAATTTTGCTGTACTTTTTTATATTTTTTCAGGGAACATATCTTTTTCTTGTAAAAATACCTCCTGTTACGGATTCAGGAAATTTGTACTCTGCATCTGACACTCTTTCTAACTCTCGTCTTTCGTATTATGCGAAAGTCTCTGGTGCACAGTCAGTGGGTACATCAAACTGGACAATCCAGAACTCAGGAAACCCTGATGTGAATACAAGTCACCTCTTTCCACAGGATACGATCTCCATTGGAAATATGGGTAGCCTAAAGGTCGCTACAGTTTCAGGTACAACGACATTCAGTACCGTTACAGCATCTACTATTGGTGTTGCGAACGGTGATACGGTGTATGCTTCACAGTCAGCGTCACATACCTTAGCCTTTACGAATCAGTCATCAATTAATCAGGGAGCAATTCGTGTACTTATACCTGCAGGCAGTAATACTTCAGGTTCGAACGATGGTGCACCTGATGGACTATCAAGTGCAGGCTTTGACTTTAACAGTATTGCTGCAGCAAATATTACATGCCCAACAGGCGGCGGAGTAGGCACATGGCAAACTGCTACCGCGACGGCATCTTCAACTTTTGGTAGTAACTATCACGCATTTGAATGTAGATTTGCAGGAACGTTGAGTGCTGCACAGGCCCTTACAATGACAGTTGGCAATACTTCACGTGCACTCATTAATCCTGCTCCTAAAACAGGTCATACACAGGGACTCGCCGATACGTATAACCTAAGAATTCAACTACTACAGTATCCAAGTTATAACGTAGTCGATAGTGTCATAGTTACCGTATCACCAATTGAAGCGGTGCTCGTTTCTGCCACGGTAAACCCATCGCTTACATTCCAGATTTCTGGTGTAGCTGCTGCTGCTACTCATTGCGGTGTTTCAACATCGGTTACAACCACCGCAACGGCAGTTCCATTCGGTGATATCACAACCACAGGTGCATTCTATGATGCAGCACATTTACTTGCCGTTTCTACGAACGCAACTTCGGGATATGTGGTAAAAGTCGCTGAGGACGATGAACTTTCTGCAGATACTAACGGAGATGGCACTCCTGATACAACCTTATCTGATACGACATGCGATGGTGCCAACTGTAGTGCAACAACAACAGGTAGATGGAATACTACTACAACAAATGGATGGGGATATTCGCTTGAGAATTCTACTTCTACGGTACCCTTCCAGTACAGTACAACTTCGGGAAACTGTTCGGGAGGATCTTACTGCGCGAAACAATTTGCCTGTAACAATTCTACCAATTGTGCAGGCGTTACCGCAGCTCAGCAGATCGCATCTTCTACAGCACCATCATCAACCCAGCAGTTATATGTGTGTTATAGACTAAATGTGAGTGCAACTCAGCAAGCAGCTTATTACCAGACTCGTATCCTGTACTTTGCATCAGGTACATTTTAATATTTTGAGAAACATATGAAAAAGATAGATAAGGTCACGATGAAGGTTACAGGGTTAGCATTATTAACTGCCCTTTTTGTTTCTATAAGTACATTACCTGTTCATGCGCAAAGTACAATCGATCTTACCGTATCTCCCCCATCTCAGGATATTGCTCTGACACCTGGCGAGGAAAAGACAGTTCAAATTAAATTTTATAATCGCACAGATGAAAATCTGACAGGTATGTTTAAAAAAGCCGACTTTCTCGTACTCGATAAAGAAGGTTCACCTACTCTTTTTGATACATCAACTGCAAACAATAGATTTGCAGCAAGTTCTTGGATGACCTTGTCACAGGATCGAGTAACTATTCCAGCTAAGACACAGGTAATCGTATCAGCACAAATTAAAGTACCTGCAGATGCATATCCATGCGCACGCTACACAAGTGTTTATTTTGAACCAACCCCTCCACAGCTTGGTGGTAAACCTGTTCGTGTAGAAACACAAACATCTGTAGCATTCAAGCTTGCAAGCCTTATGTATATGAATGTTGCAGGACAGTGTAAAGAAAGTGCCTTTATCTCAAAATTTACGCTTCCTTCATTCATGGAATATGGACCTATTCCCGTATCATTCGAAGTACTTAATCGCTCTGATTATCACGTAACACCACAGATCGTAGGTACATTATCAAACATGTCAGGAAAAGAAATTGACGCGAAACCTTTCCCACAAAATAACATCTTCCCTGACGCCGTACGTGTCTACTCCACAAGTCTTGGACAACACTGGATGTTTGGACAGTATAAGGTCGAAGTAGCTGGTGGATATGGTAAAACAGGAAAAGCATTGACTTCATATGCTACCGTAATCGTATTTCCATGGAGACTAGCGCTCGTTATCATCTTAGCTATCGTTATATTAGGCATTCTTATCAAGACTATCACCGGCAAAACTGATATGAAAACATCTCAGCTTGAAAAAGAAATAGAGCTTGAGAAGGAAGAAATCGAAAAATTGAAGAAACAGTTAAAGGGCCGCCCGGATTGATGCCAGGCCTCAATATATGAATAAATATATTCTCTTATTCATATTCGCAGGAATACTCTTGACCTCACCTCCTGTATTTGGTGCTGAATTTCCACCCATATATAAGAATGTAGATGTGAGCTTGCGTTTCGGAAGAGCCGGCAATTTTAAACTGTTTGGGTATAGTTCTCCCAACGCTCTCGTACGTATCGAATCATCAGGACTCCAGGACAGTACATTCTCAAGAGCAGATGGCTATTTTGAATTTACTGATTTGCTTATACCTGTGAACCCTGCTGACTTATGTTTGAGTTCGCAGGATCAGTTTGGAAGGCTAACGCCGTCAATTTGTATACCACCCATTCCTTACCAGTCCAGCAACGATATAGGGCCCATTTTATTACCTCCCACCATATCACTTGATAAAAATGATTATTTTGTTTCAGATCAAGTGTTATTAACCGGTCAGGCAATCCCGAACTCTCCTGTCACTATATCTTTCTTTAACAATAAATCTTCGATTCTGGCAAAAGCTCAATATGTAATTGATCACATAAGCCCCGTGGGTCCTGTCGACGCTTATAGCTTCCCTCCTATATCAACCAAGTCTGATGATAAAGGAAATTTCTCTTTCCAGTTACCATCTGCGTCTGTTGCATCATTTCGGATGTTCACCCAAACAGTGTATGATTCTCAACCTTCTCCTCGTAGCATAACACTCCTATTACGTGTACTACCCATTTGGTATATTATTGTGGAGTTCCTGACACTCATTTTCAATATCATCAAAAATAATCTGTTTAATAGTTCTCTCATTCTTGAATTAGTGATATTACTCATTTACTGTTACAAAAGATTTACTCATCCATTAATCCTTCACAAAAACATGATTCTTGCAAAACGCAGGAGCTCAGAGTTAATGGTTATTGCTCAAAACGATATTGTACCTTATGTAAAAACAAACAGCTTGATTAAACTCAAATAAATCAATAGAAAGATAAATGGGCTTTTTGAGGAAGAGTTTGACCGTCTACCTGTACTTCAAGATAGTATTCTCCCGCCTGGGAAGTAGCTACATCAAATATCGATTTACCGAGATCATCAGAGATATTCTGGACGAGATCTACACTTAAGGTCCCTGTATTAGCAAGTGAGACACGCTTTCCTAATACGCCTAGACCTTGATTATTAAGAGCAAAGACTGTTATGCGTATTTTCTCGAGACCGTTGGCTCTAGCACGGATAGGAGTGACAAAAACATATGAATTTTCTACTGAAATATCTCTACGTGAAACATCTGCTCTACCCACGGTAATTTGATTGCTACGAAGCCAAAAGAAACTTGTTAAAAGCATCAAAAATGTAGTTAAAAATAGTAAAATTCCAATATTTTTTTTCATATGTACCTAACATACATCTTATATGAGATATATATACAAGTCAATATTAGCCTTATCAGATAAAAGGAATAAAATTATAAGATAGTCAATATTTTAACGTCAGTATTATATAAAATATTTGGACCGTTCTATTAGCCTTAAATTGCAAAAATAACTTTTATCAGATAGATCAATAATTTGCCAAATTCATTACTCATTCATTACAGAATTCTTATCAATTATGAACGTTGGTGATGGTCCACGCCTATTTTTATACAGTCTAAACGCACTGAGAATGACTATAAAATAATTTTATGTCCCATGTTGTTTAGTTCCAGCAGCGGACTACTGAGTTTTTGAGTAAATAAGTCATATGTTTTTTGTTCAAAGTCATACTCGCCTGAAACCACATCGGAAATTTTATTATATTGCTTATATATTATAAGTCTATTGATATATTTAAGACTATTAAAGTAAGTTATTAATTACCGCATATATATAATTAAATTTAAATAAATATTATTATGAGATTGTTTATAACCCTCGCCCTTGAAGCTGTAAACTGTATCAAAATGTATACTAAATAGCTCTTGACTTCTTTTTTATTATTGTATTAATATAGAAGATACATGAGTAACACATATAATTTTCATAATATCGAAGCTACGTTCAAAACTTATCTACTTGCGGAAAATATTTCTGCTTCTACCTTGACGAGTTATCTCTCAGACTACAGGCATTATGCAGGATGGATCACCAGTTATAAGAAAAATATCGCAAATTCCTTTGAGTTAAACGAATTATTGAATGAGGTGAACTTTCATGAATACAAAGAGTATCAGCAGGCTTCCGGCATACCTGAGAAGACCATTAACCGACGCTTCTCTACACTCCGTAAACTTTGCTCCTTATGTATTCAGCAAGGCTGGCTTTCACGAAATCCAGCAAAGGATATACATGCCTCTCATATATCGGTTGAACATATCATGTCTGATTTCGAACTAAATTTACATAATTCATCTCTTTCGGGTCCTGAGCAGAAGAAAATTCTCGCAGATGTAAACGAATTTTACGAAATTATTAATTCTAGCAACGTATGAATACAGTAAAAAGCATATTGTTTGGGGCTTTAAAAAGCGTCAAATCAAATCTAGATCCTGCAGCTGAGTTTGGACCATATGACGTTCCTCATAGTCACATGCACAATGAACCTCAGCGACCTAAATTTTCATTTACCAGTAGAAAGAGAATTTCAATCAGATTCTGATGAACCCTATCTTTGATAAAACTTTAATTCGCAAATATATACAGAATCTCCGCTTAGCCGGAGTTCGTCCCTCTATAGTGGCATCAAAGCTAGCATCCCTGAAGAAGTTCATTATTTGGTCTGCTGAGGAAAAAATAATTGACGGTGAGACGTTTCGTAATCTCTCCTATTTCATTGATCACGAGATAGTAGACCTCCACGAGTCTATTATTCAGCGCATTCAATATAAAATCTCAGAGCTACTACCTAAGAAGAAAGCACAGACAGTCAAGGATCCAAATCTAAAGGTAAAACAATCAGCTTACACCCCTCAGGCGCTCATAGGATACGCTTTATTGATCATACTGATATCTTTTTTGGGTGCAGGTATATATAACCAGTTCTTTATAAAAGTTTCGACACCATTCGCTTTCCCCAATACGCTTACTCGAGGAACACGAATCATTTCGTTCCAGGGTAGACTCACCGATTCCTTAGGGAATCCAATCGTGGCACAGACAGATGTCGTGTTTAAACTCTATAACGTGTCTTCTGGAGGCAGTCCTCTCTATACAGGCTCATGTACAGGGGGCAGTGGTCTGACACCCGACCAGGATGGTATATTCAATGCCTTAGTTGGTCAGGATTGTAGCATGACTGAAATCCCCTCTTCTGTATTTACAGAAAACGCGAACGTTTATCTTGGAGTTACTGTCGGATCTGACTCTGAAATGACTCCACGCCAACAAATTGCGAACGTAGGATATGCGCTAAATACTGAAACGCTTCAGGGCCTCCCTCCAGCACAAACACCTGGATCAATCCCTTATATCAATAACCAGGGTGATGTGCTAATGGCAGCTGCCACACCAGGTATACGCTCGACCTACGCAAGTGCAACATTCAATATATCATCAGCTAATGCAGTGACAATCGCTTCAGCTGGATCAGGTGATGTTACCTTGAATGCAAGCCAAAGTGGTACTCTTAAACTGCAGACAGCTAATACGGACAGAATCACGATCGTTAACGGTGGAAACATAGGAATAGGCAACGTGACTAACCCTTCTTCGTTTAATGTCCAGATTGCAGGCACGGTAGGACCAAATGCAACAGATACCTATGATTTAGGATCTATTTCTAAAGAATGGCGCAATATATACGGTCAAGCACTTTATCAGAATGGAGCCGCAGTCTGCGATGCCTTAGGAACAAACTGCTCTATCGCTGGGGGGTGGACTGACGATGGTCAGGTAGTACGACTTACAACCTCAACAGACCAGGTAGGAATCGGGACAACGAACCCTATTTCAAAGCTACAGGTCAACGGTGCGATAACCGGAAAAGCACTCACCGTATTCAATGAAACCGGTGATCAGGCAATTTTAGCTGCATCGGCATCAGGACTTACTAAATTCTTAATAAATCATGCTGGCAATGTAGGAATCGGTGTGACAAATCCAGGTAACATTCTAGACATCGCAGGATCTACGGTTATCGGAACATACGCGGGCTCAAGCGCCGGACCTTCAAACGGACTGGCAGTAAGTGGAAATATAGGAGTTGGGACAACAAATCCCCTCGAAAAGCTTGATGTCCAGGGAAATGCTACCGTATCTGGTAATCTCACGTTAGCAGGTGGTGCACGAGCCATACAGACAACTGCATACAATACCTTTACTATTGGTGGCACCAGTACTGGCGATATCTATCTCCAGCCAAAAGGTACAGCCACTTCAGCAATAGTCCAGGTTGGCGCTGGTGGCAGTGGCTCGACCACTCCCGATCTATTCGGCGTAGATGTAAAATCTGACTCAGGAGATCCAACACTTGGTTCTAACGGATTTATCTATTACAACGCTAATACCAATAAATTCAGATGTTATGAAAATGGAAGCTGGACTAACTGTATTGGAGCTGGAAGTATCACGGGATCTGGTGTAGCTGGTCAGGTAACTTTCTGGAATGGTACCAGTGCCATAACGGGTGATAATGCTTTCTATTGGGACAATACAAATAAATTGTTAGGTATAGGAAATGGGACACCGGTTGGTAAGCTTGATGTTGCTGGTGCTGTCATAGGTAAAGCATTGACCATCTTTAATGAAACGGGTGATCAGGCTATTCTTACTGCATCTGCTTCCGGTACGCCACGCATGACTGTTCTGAATAACGGCACACTCCAGTTTCATCAGTCATCTTCTATAACCACAACAACAGGCAATCTTACTCTCGATTCAACAGGTGGAACTACAACAATAAGTGATAATGCAGTAGTAACTGGTACATCTGATTTCCAGGGTACCATATCCAATTCGACAGGGAACCTTGTCCTAAATGATACGACCGACATCGGTTCCTCATCTACAGGTATTCGTATTGACACTGCTGGAGCCTTGATAGACATCGATGCTAACCTCGTTTTGAATGATCAGACTGATATTGGTTCTGCTACAACAGGCTTACGTATCACAACTGCAGGCGCTATCTCAGACATCGATGGAAATGTGGCCATTAACGATAATACTGATATTACCGGTGATACAACCATTACAGGTAATTTGAATATAAGTAAATACGCTACAGTAGCCGCTTCTCTTGCAGTTGGCTATAACTCAGTTGCTCCAGGTCCCGGAAATGCAGGATTCTCTGGGAATGTAGGCATCGGAACAAGCACCCCAACACATCGTTTGGAGCTCGGCGCCGGTACAACAGCCGCACAGGGAATTAATTTCGGTACAGACGTTGATCTTTATAGAGGTGCTGCAAATAGACTGGACATAGGCACAGGCGATGATTTCAACATCGTATCTGGTGCACTCGCATTTGGTGGTACCACGGTCATAAACAGTTCACGTCAGTTAAATAACATCGCTGGTGTTACAACTTCACTCACACCTACAGCAGCTAACACCTATGCTCTCGGTACAGCTACCACTAATCAGTATTCGACAATCTATGGTCAATCCATTTTCGTAAACGGTGTTGCAGTCTGCGATGCCAACGGGAACAACTGCCCAGCAAGTACAAGTGGCTGGACTCTTGCTTCCCCTAATTTGTATCCTGCTCAATCGCTTTACCGTATAGGTATTGGTACGACAACCGCGTCTGAAATGGTATCTCAGTTGTATGTTACCAGAACTATCGCGGATGGAGCAGTAGGAAAAGCATTAGCGATTTTTAATCAAACAGAAAATCAGGATCTATTGACCGCCTCTGCATCAGGGACGACTCGTTTTGTTATCAAAAATGATGGCAATGTTGGTATTGGAACAACCAGTCCCCGCGCAAATCTGGAGATAGCTAATGGTGGAGCATCTGATAGCCCTATATACAACACTAACACCTATTTATACGTCCAAGGAACAAGTACCTCACGTGCTGAAATAAGGAATGCGACCAATAATACGTCCGTTATTTTAACTGCAGATACGGGCAACTCTGAAATAGATACTAATAATGAATTCTTATATATGGGAGCGGCGTCTAATCGGCAATTACGATTGATGGTAAACGGAGATACCGGCCTAAATGCAATATCAGGAAATGTAGGAATTGGGACAACAATACCCGTATCTAAACTAGATATACGAGGGAATGCATCAGTATCAGGAAATATTAATTTAGCTGGTTCTAATAGATCTATCCAATCTTCAGATTTTAATTCGTTAACAATAGGTGGGACCACTACAGGTAATATTATTTTAAATCCAGGAAATGCTGTTGCCGGCGGGCTGGTTGCCCCCAATACTACAAACGTTACAGATCTTGGTTCAGCTTCTTTACAATTCAGAAATATATATGGCCAGAACATTTACGTAAACGGCACAACTATATCTGATGGTTTCATACAGTTACAAGGATCAACGCCTGGCTCTCAGCAAACTGGTAATTTAAATATCTCTGGAGCGGCTTTAGTAGGCTATTTGGCTGATACTTCCAATTCAAACTATGGCATTGATCCTGCGGGAACATCAAATTTTGGGGGCTTTTCACTAAAAGTTACAGGAGCATCGTTACTAGCGCTTGATTCTGGTAATGTCGGTATCGGTACCGGTACACCAGTAGGAAAACTACATGTGGATTCAGCTGCTATTGGTAAAGCTCTTGCCATATTTAACGACAACGGTACAGACCAGGACATATTTACCGCATCTGCCTCTGGTACGCCTGTGTTCACCATAAAACATAACGGCAATGTGGGTATTGGAACAACAAGTCCTACGTATAAACTTGTGGTTACAGGTAGCGCTGCCACGGTAGGAAACTATACAGCGACTACACTCACTGGGTCTACAAATGTTGCAGCTTCAGTACTTAGCCGAGGAGATTTAACAAACGGCTATGCAGAAAACTATTATGCGACAGCTGGTACTAATGTTTGGGAGGTAGGATTAAGAGCAAATAGTACTGATTATCAAATATATGATTCTGCAAGCGGTAACGCTCGGGTGCGCCTTGATACAACTGGGAACTTAAATATTGTGGCAGGAGCTCTGAATTTTGCAGGGACAACAGTAATTGATTCATCCCGAAACTTAAACAACATAGCCGGTGTAGCTACAAACCTAAATCCAACGTCAGCTAATACACGCAGTCTCGGTACGGCCACGACAAATCAGTATTCAAGTATTTATGGTCAGACTGTTTTCGTAAACGGTGTTGCAGTCTGCGACGCCAACGGCAATAACTGCCCTGCCGGAGCATCTTCATGGACTTTGACGGGCAATAATTTATATCCTTCAGCTACAACATCACGCATAGGTATTGGCTCTACAACAACATCAAATATGGTTTCTCAGTTTTATCTAACACGAACGTTAACTGATGGTGCGCTTGGTAAATCATTAGCTATACTTGATCAATCTGAAAATCAGCCCATTATAGCTGCTTCGGCTTCAGGTAGCACGAAATTTATCGTTGATTATACTGGCAATGTGGGTATAGGTTCGACAACTGTACCAGGTAAACTAACGATCGGACAATCTTCGACAACTAGTACTGACGGCATTTACTTAACCGATGCGAGTGCTAACACAGGTAGAATATACGTAGGCTCATCTGCAGGACTCCGACTTCAGGCAGGTACTAACAATACACAGCTCGTCTTGGCATCAGGTGGAAATGTGGGTATTGGAACGACAAACCCATTAGCACAATTTTCCGTTGGATCAACATCACAGTTTCAGGTCAATTCAACTGGAAATTTAACAGGGATTAACGGTGTGACTTACTCATGGCCTGGTTCTCAAGGCGGTTCTAGCACTGTACTTACAAATAACGGCTCGGGAACTCTTACATGGTCCTCCGTAGGAACCCTCACAGGTACAGGTGCGTCCGGACAGGTTGCTTACTGGAACGGTACTACAACTCAGGCAGGTAGTAACAGTTTTTACTGGGATATTACAAATAGTTTGTTAGGCATAGGAACAAATACACCTGTAGCAAAATTACATCTAGACGGAGCCGTTAAAGGAAAAGCACTAGCCATATTTAATGAAACAGGAGATCAGGACATATTTACTGCTTCTGCATCTGGTACACCAGTATTTACCGTAAAGCACAACGGAAACGTAGGTATTGGTACGACTGCACCCGGTGCAAAACTTGAAATCGGAGGTACGACTTCGACTATAAGTAACACGGCCGGAAATATTAATATTACTCCAACTGCTGACTTAGTTATTACTTCAGGTAATGTAGGTATCGGTGCTTCTCCTGTATCAGGAGGAAAATTATATTTGGATACAACAAATGCCAATACAGGAAATACAGTAACCATGAATATAGGAAATATCGCGTCCACTTCTCAGAACAACTGGACAAGATTAAATATGCAAAATGGTGGTACGGGTTTTTTTGATCTTGAGCTCGTAAGAGGAATGGTGAATCAGCAAGGAATTAATACATTTCAGGACGACTTTACAGGAAAAGTACTTGATACAACAAACAGATGGACCTCTCCTGTAGTAGGTACAGGAGCGTCATGTAGTAGCACGTTTACAGCAGGAGTTGTTGGTGGCGTCTTCCGTATGGTGACTTCAAGTAGTACGGCAGGTGCAGGATGTTCACTCAGCTCACAAAGTACTCTTACAAACGGATTTTATAAACAGGATAACAATCCAGTATACGAAGCTGCTATAAAAATGGGCTCTACTGCTAGTACACAGAGAGCATTCTTTGGTTTTTCATCAGCGCTTCCAACAAGTGATGCAAACACCGGTTCACGTCATGCATGGATTGGTAAAAGAGCCGCGGATACGGTATGGCAGTGTGTGACAGCAAATGCTAGTAGTGAAACATTTACTTCTACAGGGGTAAATATTTCTACAAGCGCTTTTCAGAATTTAAGAGTTCAGATTATGAACGGTTCTACTCCACAGGTTGTATGTAGTGTTGATGGAACATCTGTCTCGGTTACTGCTACTCTCCCAGGTACAGGCAATGCTATGGACTTATTTGCCCGTACCGAATCCACGGGAACAGCAGCAACTCATGATGTGGATTACATAAGAACATGGCAAGATGATCCTCCAACGGGCTCAGTTGGACCTACCATACCTACAAGTAATACTTCAGGTAATATGATCGATCGTGCTGATATAGCTGAGAATTATCCAACAACCCCCGGTGTAATACTTGAACCGGGAGACATCGTAAAAATTGATAACGGAAGATTAAATAAATCAACCGTACAGCATGACTCAAAAGTAATGGGTATTATTTCTACAAGTCCGGGAATAACACTTGGCTCAGATGACTATATAAATGTGGCTAAACTAGCTTTAAATGGACGTATACCCACTAAAGTATCTACTCAAAATGGTCCTATTTATGAAGGTGATTACTTAACTACTTCCACTATACCTGGTGTAGCTGTAAAAGCAATTACGCCCGGAATTGTTATCGGTAAGGCGCTTGAAAGCTATACTGAGCAGGATACAAATAAAGTAGGAAAAATACTCGTATTTACTAACTTAACATGGTACGATCCTCAGGTAGCAATTAATTCTGACGGAACGCTCACCTTATCACAGAGTCAGAATGCACTCTTACCTCAGCCAGACTATGATAGACAGGTTACGGTCACTCGCGCCACAGCCTCAACTGTAACCAACGCAAGCGGCGATGTGCTCAGTGCAACAACCGGTTACGCAAAAGTAGTTGCCGGCACAATTCTCACAGGGTTAACCGATACACAGAATGCGATCGTGAGTAATATGTTGTCAGCGAAGACTATACTGGCAACTTCAATTAAGTCTGCAACTGGTTCGTTTATATCACTCACGTCCACATCCTTTACCGCACTTGATGGAACGATCCAAAGGCTTACGGTGTCAGAAAGGATTACATCACCTGTTGTGGAAACAGATAATCTGAACGTAAGAGATACTGCTCAGATTAATAATGTCGAGACGAATACGATTAAGCCACAGGAAGACACAATTACCATCGACCTGAGCAATCCAACCAATCAGGGTGCACTCGCGAACGTCATTATTAAGGGTATGGAAGGGAAAACTGTCACCACTCTTGATGCCGCAGGTAATGCAACTTTTAGTGGCACAGTTACATCACATAAAGTAGAAACAAAAGAGGCAAGTATATCTGGTCAGTTAGCAGCGGGTTCGCTGAATACGAATGAAGCTTCGGTATCAGGAACTCTTACCGCAAAAGAAATCAAAGCTGATAATATCGATGCATTGGCAAATAATCTTGGTCTCACGCAGAACTCAATCGCAAGTCAATCTTCGAATCTGCAGCAATTGAGCACCAATGTAAACGATATTCAGAAGATATTAACCGATCTTAAGAATCAACCACTCCCCGATCCATCATATTATCAAAACCTGAATCAACCCGTAAGTGTGGCTACGCAAGCAAGTGCTATAAATCTGGAAAAACTCACGGTCACCGATAATGCGAATATGTATGATGTCTCAATTGCCCACAACCTATCAGTCGGTAGTATGATAATCACTGATGGAAGTATTCTCTCACTTTCATGGGAATTGAAGCTCTCATCACTCTCAACGATCAATCTATTTGACGGAGGTGTAGTCATTGCTAAGGATGGTACTATAACCACACAGGGAACAATCATCGCAAAAGGTGGTGTTAAAACAAATATCATCGAAGCAATCATACCGAATGATAATATAAATGTGAAATTAGCTTCAAGTGATGTGGCCGGTCAGCCGGACGTACAAAATACAAAATTAGCCGTCCAGAATAATCAGGGACTGGAAGTAGCTTCAATCGATGCATCAGGATCTGCACAATTTAAAGATCTGTCACTCGATAAATACCTTGATGCCACAAATTCTGCGGCCGTGATTCCTGCCGCAACAAACTTTACCAATAACGGTATTTATGCACCTGCCTTGCAAACGAATCGCAAGACAATCGGTGTCGGTCGACTACCTGCCAGTCAGAGTGAGATCATTATCTATAACGAGAAAGTAAAGACAGGTTCCCTGATTTATGTGACATCTACCTCTGCACTCCAGAACAAGAATTTGTTTGTCGCTGACAAGCATACCTGCGCCGAAGGTGATACAGCTTGTAAACCATATTTCAAAGTCTCAATCTCAGGCGGGCCAATGCCAACAGATATCACCTTCAACTGGTGGATTGTGAATTGACATGCTTTCATCGAAAGCATGTCATCCCGAATTTATTTCACGATGACAAATACATATTGACATTAGCAGTTTTCAGATTTAGGCTTAAGATAATGAATATTTTAAACGAAGTTAAAACCAACGGGAAGATCATAACACTTGTACTCGCAGGGATGATTTTCTCAAATCTGATCGCTTATTCATTTGCTCACGGTGGTGATATGAACCTGATTCATTCATGCGTAGATAAAGAAGGTAACATTCGTATTGTTAGTGCAAATGATACGTGTAAGAAAAAAGAAACAGCGCTTGATTGGAATAAAGAAGGCATTCAAGGACCTCCCGGCCCTGCTGGTGGGAATACTGACACACCTTTCATATGTCCTCATTGCGCACTTAATGGAGCTGGCTCAGGCGATGAAATATTTGGCAATAGACTCAAAAATCGAAATCTTAGCGATGCTTATATGACAGAAACAAAGATAAACGGCGGTGACTTTTCTGGTACAAGATTTATAAGAGCAGACTTAACAGCCTCCACCATTAATAATGAACAATCTATGCCAAACTTCTCTCATACAGACTTTACCGATGCACTTTTACCTATATCAAGCATTGATGGAGTAAATTTTGCGAATTCAAACTTTACAAATACGAACTTTATTAACTCTACAATCAAAAACACAGACTTCACTGGCTCCACAATGACAGGAGCTAATTTAAGTGGCGTAATATGGGTCAATACAATATGTCCGGACGGAACTAATAGCGACAATGATGGCAATACGTGTATAGGACACTTATAAGCTATTGTCCCCTTCAAATCACCTGAAAAATATGGTATGCTGAGACTGTATCTACAGTCCACAAACATCACTCATATCTCTATGTCGACGCACAGTAAACTGAAACACCATCTGTCGAAAAAAGGCAATCTGCAAATCATTTTGATGACCATGCTTATCGCGATACCTTTTTTTGTAGCAATCATATGGTTGAGACATGATGCAGAGATACGAGACCCTGTTCACGAGTATACTCCTCAACAGAATCCTGTTATTACTGTTCCATCCGAATATAACACGTCCGACTTAAAAAAGAATATACTTATTCTGAATGGGTTTGGCAAAAAGGAAGATGTATCATATACTATCAAAATGCAACAAAATGGCGACGCCCAGATACAGATCGGTACTCCCCGATTTTTCCGTCCGGGAAAGTATAAGCTGATAGTAAATAATCGTAACAACAAATTTGAACAAGACTTTAGCTGGGGTGTACTTGCTATCAACCCCAATAAGTCTATATTTATGCCAAACGAAACAGCGTTTTTAGCTATCGCCGTTCTCGATGAACAGGGAAATATGGTATGCGATGCCGATGTAAAACTACGCATAAAGGACCCGTATGGAACAAATACAGAAGTGTCAACGGGAAATGACACAATTAAAATAAATCCTGAGTGTCACACCAAAGACCAGACATATAAACCAGATTTCGAAACATCTTACAAAACAACCGCTCCCGGCACATACCAGATGACATTAAATGCCACAACCAGTAAAGGGAGTTACGCAATCAGCGATTCATTTGAAGTACGCCCGTCTACCCCATATGATATAGAGAGAGAAACAGCTACCCGTATTTTCCCTGAAAAGGCTTACACAGTAAAGATACATATAAAAATAAACGAAGATTACGAAGGTACCATTAAAGAATATACCCCTGACTCATTCGTAGTTACCCCTCTTCAGGGTACAAACCTGCCATATAGTTCAGTTACAAAAATAGATCATACACATGTAATTTCTTGGTACGGATCATTCAAGAAAGGTGACAATATCACGATTGGATATATATATGATGCTCCTGATATATCTCCCCAGTTTTTTTTACTTGGACCTCTAGAACTATATGATAAATCAGGGAACCAACTTATTGCGGGTGAAATACGTCGCTGGCAGATAGCTTCTGATGCTATCAGTTTTCTGGAAATTCAGACAAATACGGCAGAGCCGGGAAGCACATCTATTGCATCAGCAACAATTACAGGGGTAAATAACCAACTTTATCTTGCCGCTGTATCTACTAAACCTAATCAATCTGTCAGCTCCGTAAGCGGACTTGGATTAACGTGGAATCTTGTGCAGGCACAGTGTAGCTGGAGACAACAAGTACGCACAGAGGTCTGGTATGCACTGGGCACCGTATCGGGCAATGGGGCCGTAACCGCAAATTTCAGCTCTGCACCTTTAGGTGCGGCCATTGCTGTGGCCAGATATAGTGGAACTGATACGACTGACCCTATAGGTAACTTTGATTCATACAACACGCACGGATCAAATTCTGCAGGAACATCTACATGTACCGGTACTGATTCTGCTGATGATGCAACATCATTCTCATATACAACTATGGACACAAGTCGTGATAATGCGTATGTTTTTCTAGCCGTAGGTGAACGCGCTCGTACAACTACACCGGGTTCAGGGTGGACAGAAAGAACAGATATACAGTCAGGTGCAACAGGAAATACTGCGGGTCTGGAAGTGAGTGATAAGCCATTTGCATCTGCCTCTACTAATCTTACTACGGACGGTACATTTAGCGGTGCTGTGGATTATTCTATCGTTGCAGTTGAAATTCAATCACCTCTTGCCGCAACCAACACACCCACACCAACCGCTACATTCACCCCTACTCCGACAGCCACTGCTACACCGACGCCTACCCCGGCAGGTCCTACGCCCGTTTCTCAATGTTTTTCCAACTGGTATAATTCGGCGTGGAGCACACGAAAATCAATAGTCATAGACCATACGAAAGTCTCTGGAGGCTCTTCACTTACCAATTTTCCCGTAATGATTTCTATATCGAATGATAGTAATCTTGCATCAATAGCAAGATCTGATGGAGCAGATATTGTCTTCACTGATTCTACGGGAACCATTCTTTACTTTGAAATCGAAAAGTACACAAACACTACGGGATCACTTATTGCCTGGGTTAATATTCCATCATTGAGTAACAGTGTTGACACTACTATTTATATTTTCTATGGTAATTCAGCAAACGCATCAAGTCTGGCCAATCCCACATCGTTATGGAACTCAAATTATAAAGGTGTATGGCATTTATCGGAGTCTACCAATAGCACTAGACAAGATTCTACCGGTAATAATAATGGCCTAACAGATGGAACATCTACAACTGCTGTTACTGGACAGATTGATGGAGCTGGCGGATTTGACGGGGCCGCAAATAAACTTACTATAACTGACGGGACTCAAACAGGACTTGATATGAATGGAACAAATACAATTACGTTTGAAGTATGGAACTATGCTACAGCCGTAGGAGGAAGTTCCTCTAGTCTGATCGATAAAGAAACAGGTGCAAGTAACGGTTATCGCTTGCGTGAAAATACAACAGGTCCCAAATTTAATTGCTCGGTGTTTAATGGCGCAAGTACGGGAAATGCAAATGACTCTGCCAACTTTAATCTTAATACCTGGTATTATGTTGCATGCACAAGTGATAACTCGAATGTAAATATATACAAAGGGGATGCAGGTACTTTTTCAAACCCTGCAACCTCCGCATATACATCAGGAATAGGTAATTCTACTTCTGACTTATTTATAGGCTCTCGCTCTTCAGGCCAGTTTGCACAGGGTACGATAGATGAAGTGCGTATCTCTGATAATGCACGTTCCAGCGACTGGTTAGCTACGGGCTACAACAATACCTATGCACCCAGCACTTTTTATACCTTAGGGACTGCACAGACATGCGGCAATTTCAAATTTGAAAAACTACAAATGGAAAAACTCAAGCTGAGCGATAAGTCTCTCCCCAATGCACCAGGAAATACTCAGACATTTACAAGCTCATGGGTACCTGGTTTTATGCAGAAAGCAGATAAAAGGCCCTTCATATTCCTGACAAAAGGTAGATTTTAACTATATATAAATAGGTATTTAATATATCATTAGATCTCAGAAGTCATAAAGTGACTGCACTTTTTTTGTTGTATTAAGTAGATCGATCTGTTATATACAGCTGTTTCTGCATTGAAAGTCTGCATACATGATAAGCGGTTGATCGCAGCTGCGTGAGTCGTGGCAGTTGAACTGATCTCCGCATGCATTACAGATTCCATTCTTTATACAGTATTTTACTGCAGGATCGTTCTGACATAGCGGTGGGCCACTCGTAGGAGTGGGTGTGCCAGGCACTGGAGTGCCCGTGACTCCCGACGTCCCCGTAGGCGAAGGAGTTGATGTTGCAGACGGATGGAATGTGCCAGTTGGAGTCGGTGTAATCATTGGCAATTCTTCAGCGGGTGCTGTATCCGGATTTACCTTCGGTATTGAATAGCAATAATTTGGACTGATGTTCGGACTCGCCACACCGTAATTAAAATTACCATCTTTTAAATTCACGTCCGGCCATGAAAGTTCCGCACATACCCGGTACCATCGTGGTGCGTCTCCTGCTCGGCAATCATATTGGTATACATATTCTTTGGTAGGATGCTGTGGATCACAGTATAGACTGTGTAAATAGTTTTTGAAGGGATTACGTGAACTTTCGATACCGCAAATATGACAGAAACAGCTATTTGTTTCGGGCGAAAACTTCGGCGTGTCATAACATATATCATTATTCGTCGGATATGCCTGGTGATCATTGTAATAGTCATCCATGACTCGTGTAAGTATCGAGAGTTCCTGTCTGCGTTTAATATCCCATACGCGCTCAATCTGTTTTGTCGGGTTTAAAATAGCTATGGAGACAAGAAGCAGGATAATCATAAGCGAAATAACGATCAGTATTTCACTCATGGTAAAACCACTTCGCCGATTATATGACATAGTTACAGTATATACCAATCTATATTTCCGTGTGAATAATGCCCAGACCACTATCGCTTCCCCCGTGGGCTTCTTTCATCATGGCAAGCATATTTTCAGTAAACAATGGTAATGTAAATCCAAATGTCGCACCTTTTCCCCGACCGGGTGAAGCAGCCCAGATCTTTCCTTGGTGTTCAGTAATAATTGATTTTGAAATATACAAGCCAAGGCCTGTTCCCTGTGATGCCTGCTGGTTAGTCTGATACGATCCTTTGACGAGGCTGAATTTCTGGAATAGTTTGCTTATATCATCGTTTGCGATGCCTTCACCCGTATCTGTTACTGTGGTTACAAGTTCCTGTCCTTCTATTTTGAAATGAACAACGATTTCTCCTTCTTTAGGCGTAAATTTAAATGCATTACCAATGAAATTAATCATTACTTCCTTTATTTTGTCAGGGTCGGCTACTACATGGGGTAACTGAGATAACGCTTTTTCGACGCGGAGAATCACCCCGAGTTCATCAGCGCGTGGCTTTACTTCTCCGATCACTTCATCAGTCAGTTTTGCCATGTCTACCTCTTGCATCTCAAAACTCATACGTCCGGACTCAATTCTAGATACATTCAACATGTCGTTTACCAGCTTAATAAGACGGGTTGTGGAGTTATATGATCTTTCAAGATAGAATTTCTGCTTTTCGGTGAGTTCGCCACCTTTTCCTGATAATGCAAGCCATAAGTAGGATCTGATTGCCGTCATCGGTGTTCTCAGTTCATGTGATGCGACTGAAACGAATTCATCCTTCATGTAATCAATCTGCTTGAGCCGCTCATTGGCATCCTGAAGTGTCTGATACAGGACTGCGTTATCAAGTGAAATCCCTATAACACTTACTAACCGATCTATAAGATCCTTCTGATATTCACTCAGCTCTGCATAACCTTTCTCGAGTCCGATCACCAACGCTCCCATTGCCTCGCCACGAACAACCATGGGGTATGCGACCCATTCATTAATATGCTCTTGTATGGGTATTGTTCCGAGTATTTCACTCCCTTTTGTTGTACGTTCGATTGTTTTGTGGCGTATCGATTTGACGATCAGATTTGATTCATCGTACATTGAAATACTCATATTCCCCGCGACAAGAGTTGCAGGAAGATTATTTTTCTGCGCAGCAATCGCCAGATCGTTTATTTTTTTATGTTCTTTGTCGATAACTGAAATCATGACAAATCTAAAATGAGCAGTTTCTGCTATGAGGTCAACTACTTTCTGTCCTATCTGCTTGGTATCAGTAACTGAGCTCAGTACGACTTCATCAATTTGTCTCAAGAGCATGAGTGTTTTGTTACGCTCTGCGAGTTCGAGATTTTTTTTATATACTTCCTCATTGATCTGTCTAAACTCATCAGTAGCCTGTTCTATTTTGTTTTCGAGAGTCATGTTAAATGTTTTGATCTCTTCGTATGACTCGGAGTTTTGAATGGCCATCGCAATCTCCGGCGTTATGATTTTGAGAATGTTAATGTCTTCCACTGAATACATATCACCCGATTCTTTGGGCCCCAGAAGCATGCCTCCAATTACTTCATTTTTTACAATGAGTGGTAAAACGATACTGACGTGATACTTTCTCATTATCTCTTTTTCTTTTTCTTCTTCCATTTCTTCGAAAATGAGTACGTTTTCTGTTTTTTTCATATGAGCTGCCTGGATAAGGTAGTCTATTTCATTATCTTTCAGATCCGCTTCCTTGTCTCCGTTCACTTTATGCCACGTGATCTTTGCATCTTTAATAAGAACGATATATCCGGATGATATTTTTAACGTCTGCATTATTTGATGCAAAATAAGATCCGTTAAGTCAGCAAGAACATAGGTTGATGACATTATTCTTCCGAGTATGCGTAGCAGTTTATTCGAATCATATCCACTTTTAAAAAAGTATTTATCAGTAAGCGATTTAAAAAACTTACTCAGAGGATGAAAACTATATGCCATAATTAACGCAAGCACCGTAGAGGTAAACAGGTTATATAGATTGATTGGTATATTGAAAACAAAAAGTCGTAGAGTAAAAAGGCTGAGCGCATATGCTATGCTTAGGAGTAATCCTACCATGAGATATACGATCGATCTCATGGCAACCATCCTGACATCGAGAAATCGATGTCTGAGTATTGCATATGTCAGAAGTCCAACAAGAATAAATGATATCGAAGGTCCATAAAGCGTAAAATCTACGGTTTTAAGTATAACGACAAACATAATGTTTGCAACGAATATCAATCCCCAAACCAGGAATACACCCAGGATGAAATATTTGATCTGCATACGTGCTATCCCAACACTATGTTTATACTTCTTAAATAACATAAGTATGGCTAATATCATGGAAGTCGCAAAATAGATACCATACAACAAGGTAGATAAACCAGGGATAAACGGAGCGATAAGATCACTTCGAGTGTAATGAGATATTATCTGTTCAGTATAAGAAAGTACGCCAAGTGCAAGTGAAAAACAAATACCTGAAAAAATGAAGTATTTATTGAGAGTTATTTCTCGTTCCGGGAATGTGTGCGCCAGCACAATCATGGTGATTGGTATAATCGACGTAATTGCCATGATGGATCGTATCCAGAATACGCGTTGTACTTCAGTTTCTGCAGTGACTGCAAAATAATTGAACAGAATGATGTATGCCAGCATGCTGCCAAGCATACAGAGAAGTCTGTTTGTCCACGATTTCGGATTGTTAATATAGACAATGAGCGAGAGTATCGATGTCATCACAAAAGACACCATTACAATATAGCTACTGAAAGAACTCATACATTATTTATAGCGGATCTACAGGGAGAAAGTCAATCAGGTTAATCCCAGAATTAAGGAATGAATAAGTTTGCGGGACGTGAGCTAAGCTCCGTCCCGCAAACGAGGGAAAGCTAGATCTGGCAGGACAAAACCATCGCCACGTTCGCGCCAGCCAGCTTATAGCAGGCCTGCAGAAGCACCGCCGCGTTGGTCAGGTTGTCCGACACGACGGTGAAATAGCAATCACAATCATGCCAGTGCAGCGTGGCATAGCCATTGCTGCCGCACGCGGTCAGAAAGTGATCGGGCCCGTCAGTCGAGCCCTCATCGTCTGTGAGGGTGCCGGTGATCATCAGCCGCGTATTCGGCGGCAGTTCCTGGGGCAGTGCATCGAGCGGCATACCCGCTTTGCGCCCGTCTTTACCAACCAAGTGAAGTGTCATTGGCATGTCGATACCTTCCTCTGTTCTTGGCCTCTACATGTGGGCCACATCTGGCAATTATATCAAAATATAGGAAAAAAGTGTAGTATTATAGGTTTTAAAAAGTAGTTTCAGATCTGGGCTGAGCCCAGATCTGATGATAGTGAGTCTATGTGCTGCTAATTCTATTATACAACGCCCGGCAATCTGCGATTAATGTGTCGCATGTTGTGCGCGCATTTGCGATAGTTTCCTTATCTTGTTTATTCAGAGTAATGGTATGTTTCTGAACGAGCTGAGCAATAAGTCTCAGACCTTCATCTATATCCTTCTTCTGATTTTCAGCATCCTCGAGAGTACCTTCTGCTGACCTCAAATAGCCTGTCAGCTTATCGGTCTCTTTCTTCGATCGTTTGCGTTTACTCCTCAATGGTGTAACGTAGCGCAGTAACAATTTCAGACGGTTTAGATCTGTCGCCAGCTCCTCTAGATGAAATATCACCGTGTTGAATTTGATTTTGATCCTAGCGTCCATCGTATCCTCCTTATTGATTGCTTGTCCTGCTCCATTATACCACCAGTACCGAGCTTTGCTCGGCACTGGTGTGATGAATGCTACAGATCCTCGAGCTGAGCCTCCCGAAGTTTTCTATCTGCAGCCGTAAAAAAGCCATTTATCGTATGAAACTGCCGCTGAAATTTGTAGTGCTCTTCTGTATTGTTCAGACCATTCAACACTGCCGTTATACGAGCATGCGCCGGACCATGTGCCATCTGAGCTGCAGCCAACACTCGCTCTTTGGTAACGCGCCATTCTGCCGCGCTCTTGTTCCAGTTCTGCCGGACTTCCTCTTCCTGGTTCTTTTTTTGAATGAACCCATTGCGCCTTTTCCTCAAACGGTCGAATGTGTTAAAAGCACTGTCCAGATTCTTTTTCTGCTCAAGGACGACCGTTTTGTAGGCCTCAATCGCACTTGCGAGTTCAGGGCGAAGTTTTGACTTAGCCATTGGACATCCTCCTTTTTGTTTTTGTTGCCTGACGGTATTATATCAAATAGAAGGTAGGTATAATGCGTATTGCGAAAGATTATAGGTTTGCGGGACGAAAGTGAAAACTCCGTCCCGCAAACCCTGTGCTGCTACAAGGCGACGACCCGGGCAACCTCCACACCCACGTGGAGAAGGGCCGCCCGCCAGCAGTTCATAGCAGCGGCAAGGTCCCTCCCCACCACAGTAATGACATACTTGAGGGTGAGGGCATCCCAGGCCACCCGGGCCCAGGCATCGCCGATCATTGAGAACAAGAGCGCATCAGGATGGATATCCTCCCCGGAGCGCCTCCAGACCTCATCGGTGATCTGGACGCGCATCCCCGAATCGAGGCTATTGGGCATAGCCGCCAGCACCGAACGCACCAGGACGCCTTCTGCATCAATCAGCTGGATTTTCATGTCGACTCCTTGTGTATTGGCCCATGCATAAGGGCCAGATGTAGAAAGTATAGCAAATACAATGTTATAATTCAATATTATAGGACTTATTCATCATGAATTAGCATTCTCTATTATCATTTCATTGTTTTGAGTCATTTTAAGTAGTATTGGTGTCTGGTCTGGCGGAGCCAGACCAGACACCAATGTGTGTGCAGACTGGAATCTATTGAATCTCATCTAGATTCCGCGATCTGAGCCTCAGGTACTCTTTCTTGAAAGCTCGCTTGATCTGATTTTTTTTGTTCTCGAATGCGCTTCTTTCGTTTTCCTCAAGTCGCGAAAGCATATCTGAAAGTTCTGTCAATACCTCGTGTTCCTTAGCTCTCATTTTTCTGAGAGCACCAAACTGGAGATTACGCCAAGCGATAGCTCGCTCGTTCCAGTTGACCATCTTTCCTTTGTCTGGCGTGCGCGCTGACACAATGTTTCGGCGCTCCTTTTTGAGAGCTTCCTGCTGCTTAATTAGCTTGCCAACCTCTTCCGCAAACCTTTCTACTATTCGTACATATCGCGCGAGCTTGTGCTCGCGGTTGATCGCTTCCTGGTCCATTCTTTGCACTTTCGTTCTCCTTATCTACATTACGTAAGGTTCGTATGAACGTGCGTTCAAGCCTCCCAACAATCTATCACAAAGTGATATATTATATCATAAAGTACCATTCAAAACCTCTATCCACTCCTCAAAAATATCGTCCGTTATTATTTTATGCATCCGTATTATGGAATTGAGAAAGATGTTACCAGTACTGAGTTTGTCGCCCAGTACTGGTTGTAGTTTGGAAAAAGTTGTCAGCTCCTATTACAGATCCTCAAGCCTAGCCCGCCGAAGCTTCAAATCGCTCCTTGCATAGCGACGGTTATTTTTCTGGATCTGTTTCGTAACCACGGAATATGCAGAGGGAGCGAGAGTCGCACGGATGGTCATTAGTCGATCACAGAAAGACTTCTGTTTATCTCTGGCTGTCCTGAGAACATCCGCTGTTTCAGCCCGCCATGCTGCTGCAAGCTTGTTCCACTCAGCTCGCTTTGGATCTATAGGCTCTGTGCTCAGAGTAAGTATTCCTCTGGCTCGTTGAAGTTCCAACCTTTTAATAAGCTGGAGACCGAACAGATTTAGTAATTCACTTACGATCTTACTGTACTGCATAAGTTCCTCGGCATAAGGTACAACATGTGCAGCTTGCTTCTTGACTTTAGGCATGGGACACCTCTTTTTATCTACTTTTTCTAGTAATAGTATACCAGATTTATATAGATAATTATTCTATAGGTTTATTTGTAGCCAGAAACTCCATACACTCCTCAAAAATCTCGTCCGTTTCGTTATTAATATAATTAAGAAGGTGTGTATAAAAAAATAAAGTAGTTGGGCACCGAACTTTACCGTAGTGTGGAGTAAAAACTAACAAATCAATTTGTTTAAACACGAGTGTATAATAATAGTATGTCTGAATTAAGTCACTCTGACCAACGAGCATATATAGCTGAATATAATGAATCTAAAAACCCACTTAGCGTGGATCCTAATGCATTAGTAGATGCCGCGATAAGCGAATATGGTGGTATAAATGCCCGCCTGCTCCTAGGAATATCCGGTAATGATGAAATTCAGCGGTTAGGTGAAAAATACTCGTTGACAACTACTCAGCAAGAAATTATTACGGGCTGGTTAAAAGAAGGCGTACGTTCAAATTCGATCGCCTGGTTCGAAATGACAAAAAAATTCTTTCAAGATATGGATGCAAAAGATCCTGCTAAACATTTGGCAACCTTACTGTTTATAGATACATTTAATCGAGCCGATAGTGTTTTTGATGAAAAGAGAAGCCAACTTGAATCGCGCGGCTTGATGTATATTGCTCCTGAAGTGGTTGAAGCTATCCCTGTTTTGAAATACAAAGAAGACAAAACTGCTACAGTAAGTGACTTAAAGAATATACTCACAAAAATATTAGTTCATAGCCACTCTTATTCAGAAGCCGAATGCGGACATATATCCTGGCTTATGGATAACTTTCTAGATGTCTCTACATATATGCAACAATGCTTTGAAGGGCGCTACTCTTACTCATTTGACGAGGCTCACGCACTTCGTTTCGGTACAGTAGGACCGTTTGTTGATGTTATCACCAATATCTTTGCTGTATCCCCTGATACGGTTTCTACGGGTAAACGTGAACAAATTGCACATATGAGAACTCGAACATTTCTTCATACTGTGCTTGCCTGGCAACTTTCAGACGATTTGTATGATTATAATGAGGATCGGAGAAATTTAAACATCAATTTAGTATCTGGCATTATGCAAGATGTAGGAGAGTTTACTGATCAAATAGAAACTGATAATTCATATTACCCAGATGAAGACGTTAATTCAGACCGAATTGACATAGATGAGTTTATAGATAAGTTTCCAAAAACTGCCGGACGAATGAAAGACATGTACCAGAAATGGACGGCAACCATTCCTGAAAATCAGCGATGGCTTATCGACAGTCGTGTACCTGCTTTTTTAACTGAAAGAGATGTGAATAATGACCACGAAATGAAATTAGCTTCTTAGTCGCAACTAATCATTAAGAAACTCCATACACTCCTCAAAAATCTCGTCCGTTTCGTTATTAATATAATTAAGAAGGTGTGTATAAAAAAATAAAGTAGTTGGACCAGGAACGAGAGCTAAAAGCACTCGTTCCTGGTCATAATGCACAATCTGTGAACTGTGCTACAGGTACTGGCCCTGTGCCTCAACGGCGAAAAGCGTTTCATCACCGTACTCGACGATGATGTTCGTTCCGTCGTATCGCAGACGCGCATGCGTCTCCTCAATGTGGCGTCCCGACCGCTCGGCACGGAGCTCCTGACCTGGCTCCATGATGGCCAACATCTCGGCGGTCTCGCCCATGTTGCCACGGCCGGAATGCCAAGCTTTGTCCGCAGCGACGACCTTGACGCCTTCGCCAGCGGTGATCTCGGCACCGCCACGGTAGCCCGACTCGAAGCGCCAGAGCACCAGAATGCGGTTACCTTGCCGGGGGGCGACGATCAGCATCTTCCCGCTCTCAAGCTGCATGACGCCGGCATCCTGAATCTGCTCAGGGCCAGCCACTGTGCCAGCATTCGGGTGGTAGCGATAGTTGTATAGCTTTGTGGTTGACTCCCATGGGCCATACATTTCCCCACACTGATCGCACCTATGCTCCGCTGCGCAGGTTGCGGGGTCAGCGGTGAAATCGCTACCTCCCTGCTTCGGACAGGGAATATCCGGCCGCACGATGATCGTACCGGCGTCCCGTTGGCCAATGGCCACCCAGGTCGCCCTCTTGTTCCCACCGTCACCCAGCACCACATGGGGCTGGGGTTCCATCGCGACTTTGATCCCGGCGGTGACTTCGCGACCATTGACGTCGTAGGTCTTCATCTGACACTCCTTTAGCGGCCTTACAACCGCATACTAATCCAGCTAGACATACGCCTAGCTACCCAATCAAGGGCTCCTGTAGCTTACGAATATACGCATAAGCTAGAGAAGCCCCTGATTCTCAGGATGTACAGAAGACGCATTATATAAAAGTGCACAAAGCAGAATAAAGGTGGTTTTTGCCCACCTATTAGTCTGCAGTTTATGTTCTAATTATATAAAAAAAAGCAGAAATTGTCAATACTATAGGACTATTTTGAAGCTAAGAATTCCACACACTCCTCAAAAATCTCGTCCGTTTCGTTATAGGTATGCGTATGCCCTACCAGTTCATGCAGTCTACTGTTTTGCACGTTCATTTTTTTGAGAATTCGCTTGAGCATTCCTGAAGATGTAATCGGGTCTGCGTTCTTTTGAATAAAGAGTGAAGGAACATGCAAATGTTCCAGCCATGCATTTTCGTGTGAGAATCTGTCATACCCCCACACAATAGGTATACCGATACATATACATTTTTGTGGAGAATATATCTTTTCATACATACCTTTTAGTGCTATTAATCCCCCTGTTGAAATTGAACAAATGATATAATCCTTTATTCCTTTCAGGATCCTGGCTGATTCCTCGAACTCATAGGACATATCCAAATCTCCATACGTATCCATCTTCCACGTATCTGAGTATATAAGCGAAGCCGTATACCCCACCTGTTCAAATTTACTTTTGAGTGTTTGAGCCCACTCCACGTTGCGTTGGTTATTACCTGTCAAAAATAATATATGCATATGGATCTATTAAAACAGAATATCTGTCAATAAAATTGACAAATGTGTCAAGAAAGTTGACAAATGAATTTAGGAAGTTGAAAAGATGTATTTCTTCACTTTCGTGAACAAATCGGTATTATTAAGCTTCTTGAGTTTGTAAGTGTAATCAAATTGAAGAAGCGCAAAACCCATGGTAGCATAGGCTAAAAGATATATCAGGTCACCAAAATCTCCTGAGATATTCCACATATTGTGGCTAAAACGATACAAGAAAATAAAGTCCGCTGTAAACTGTATGGCTAATGCTATCATAATTAAGAAAATGCCTTTTCTTAATATAGGAAGCAGATATTGTTGTGATAAAACAAAGATCAATATTATAAAAGATAAATAAATAGATTGGCCCAATGGATAACCAAAATCCAAAATTATTTTTGGAATATTTGAGAAATCAAAATAATAATCTTTTAAAAATACAGTATATGAAGCGGTTAATATAAATATTGGAATAAGTACAGATTGAATTTTACTACTCAAGGATCTTAACGTTATTTTAATACCTATAGCTTGTCCTAGTAAGATTGTTGCAATTATGTACATGGGGATACTGCCAAAGTATGCGATATCGCCTATTGACGGATATGGATACGGAGTAATGTTCGATTCCATTATTGTTAGGATAGAATATAATATCTGTCCTAGTACCTGACATGTAAGCCCAAGTATAAACAAAAAAATTGATCTACCTATTAAACTACTAAAACCTCTCCACTTTCGGTATATAACATATCCATAGATCAGACCGTAACTCGCTATTGGCCAGTAAATCATTGAAAAGAACTTGCTATGATTTGGATTTACTAATACAAAAAATCCAGCAAGAAGGTATATAAGCGTTATAAGTATTAAAATTATTGTGGGTAAAGTGTCTCTATAAGCAATATTTTGCAACATATCTTTATATGTTTTTATATCTTCATATCTACCTTCCTCTAATAATGAGACCGCCACTTTATTCCATAGACTAACTAAGCTGTTTGATTGTTTATTTAAACTCAGATATTGCATTACGCCTCTTATATTGTCAAGTTCGTACTCAAAATTATTCAAATGAAGGTAATACTTAGTTAATAGTAGATACCATTTGTAAGAGACTACTTTTTGTCTGAGGTATGTTCTTACGAGTGGATGAATTCTAACCCTATCAGTTTTTGACCTTTCTATGAGTGATAAATCAATCAATCTTGCTAAAATTTTGCGTATTTCTTCTTCACGAATATTATGGATTGACCTTAAAGCACTTATACTAATATCCGTTCCTTCAAACATAGATAAAGAAGATACTACTTTTTTTTCATTATTTTCTAGAGTTGATAAGCTTATTTCTATTGAGGACGCAACAGTTTTATTATCATATGTGCTTTGGTAAGTGATCGGCAGCATTATATTATCTATTTTTTCTAGAAGTTCCTTTGCATTAATTCTCTGAGTGTCAAGATAACTAAACATAATATCAAGAGCAAGAGGTGAATATCCTGATAATTTAGCAACTTCTAGTATTTCAGCCCTATTATTCCTTACATACTCTTCTCCAAGTTTGTGCTCGGCCAATTGTAACGTCTCTGTCTCACTGAATCCAGATAAATTAAAATGATATGAATCACGATACAAGGGAGGTGAGTATTGTGATACAAGTATAAACTTACAATATCCATCAAGTGATTTTATAAGACTATCTATGTTTTTATAATTGTCAATATTATCAAGTATAATAACAGTCTTTTTGCTTTTTAAGATACTCATTACGAAAATTAACCTATCATTTAATCCCTTTATTGTGCTAACATCTTCTCCATAAAAACGCGCTATATCAAGCAAAATAGTATCTATATACTGTATATCAACTCGGAAATAAAAAACACCTTCCTGAAACGTTTTCTGAAGCAGATACGCTAAATATATAACAAAACTAGTCTTGCCAATTCCCGCTGTTCCTGTTATACAAATTTTGTTATAAGTTATCAGTCTCCAATTTATATCTTTCAAAAAATCTTCTCTCCCTACAAAATCGTCTAAAACTATTGGCAGCATATTTCTAATACTTTCTTTAAATACCTGCAAGTTACTTATTTCACCTTTTTTTAGCGGTAGTTGTTTCGCGGCATGTAAAAATATATTACAGTCCTCAACTGTGCTTATAGCATTCTTATCTATAAACACGCGAATCATACCTAGTAGTATTTTTCTATCATTGGGTATCCTTTCGCCATTCTGCCATCGAGTGTAGTTACTTACGTCATAATATAGTCCCTCAGCAGCCATAAGATCTGCAAACTGTCTAAGTGTGGATATATTAGCTTTAAATCTATACCGCTTAAAATAATAAGCAAAGCTTTCTAGGTAGGTTTTCTCTGACATGGGAGTAGTTTTGTGCGAACTTATTTTAAGGAATCGGGTATTTCCTCTGGTTTCATTTTTGCTGTAATATCACGAACGGCATCTTTACATACTTCTATTGAGGCTTGCCCAAAAAATTCTGAATATCTGTTTACTAAGTTATTTAATATTTCTTTTCCATTTCCAGTAAGTGTTACTTTTTCTCCATCAATAGTGATACCATTAACTTTACTAGCCTGACTAAAAGCAAGTGGGCCAATAATAAGCTGCTGTTCTTGAATTATTTTATCAACTGCTTCTTCATATGAATTCATATTATACTGCCACAAACTATATAATTCGTCATCTCATCGTTATTATTTCTTAACTTCATTGAATAGTGAATCGAATTGTAATAAAGCAATACTCATGAAAAAATATGCCATTAAGTAAAGGAAATCATTTGGACCACCCACATACACTACGTTTTTATGTGCTAAATAAATATATGTATAATCTGATAGGTACTGTATGAACAATGCAAAGAGAAGTAATAATACTTTAGGTTTCATCAAACCTCCTAATTGTCTCCTTGTTAATAAATATATTAATATCGCTAAAGAGATGTATATAGCCTGTCCCATTGGATATCCAAAATCTAGCAATATTGTTAATGGACTAGTCCAATCAAAATGATAGTTACTCAAAAAAAGAACATAGGATAAGAAAAGCAAGATAAGAGGGATTAAGATAGCTTGTATCTTGTTTGTATATGACTTTAATACGAGATGTACCCCCGAAGCTCTAGCTAAATTAATTAAACCTAGAAAATACAGCGGGATACTTCCAAAATAACCTATGTCTCCAATTGATGGATAAGGAATCTCAATATGTAAATAATAAGCATAAAATGAATAGGTTAATTGTCCGAATTCTTGAGCAAATAAACCTAATGAAAAATAGATTAATGCTTTTCCTATTAAGCTTTTATTACCACCCCATTTTCGAGCAATAAGTAATCCGTTTATACCTCCATAAATTGCAATCAAGCCATATACTGCAGAAAATATTTGATATTTTATATCTGTTTTAGGAATAAAAACAAAATTATACAACCAGAATAGACCAAATATACCAAAAAGTATTATTGTAATTTTTGTTTTCAAATCAATTTTATTCTGTTTACTCATATCAATACCAGATTATAAAAAACACTATATATTGTCAAGCTTACTTTTTGCTATTCTAAATTTTTTTAAGAAAGTAAGGTTGCTATTCTGTTCTTTTGATTTTCTTAGTAAATCTATACCTAGATCTTGCTGTTGATTGAAGAATCTTAAGTTTGAATTACTATAATATTCATTCGTCTTTAGAAGTAAAAAGTCCCACACTCCTTTATATGAAGTGTTAAACTTTGCGAAATGTCCTATAACATGTTCCTCTTTTATTACCTCATTTATAGTGAAGGCAACTAATTTATTATCTACATATAGTAAAAAAATGTCTAAATAATGCCCTTTATTCAAAGCTAAACAATTTTTAAGGGCATTAAATTCATTGTTAAATAAACTTAGGTCATTCGATTTTCTATTTCGCCATAAATCGAATAACTCTAGCATTTCATTTTCAATATCTTTATTAATTCCTGTAACTAGCTCTAGTTTCCAATTATTCTCTTTCTCGAATTTTCTGCATAACTGGCGTTTTTTTTGATATACTGGACCTTCCATTTTTATGAACTCATTTATTTCGTGAATATAATCAAAATTATCCCTATCTTCCACCACCTCAAATGAGTGTTCATATTTCTGAAGCTCGTTGTGTGTTACCTCTGGTATGAGGCTGAGTTC
>CAYMIY010000003.1:39052-48070 GCA_964390735.1 uncultured Gammaproteobacteria bacterium | reverse complement strand
ATACAGGCAAACGGATCATTTATGATCCGGTGTGGTGCTGTGGAGGTGGGGCCAATCCCCACTGAACAGCATCCTGAAGGAGTAAACCTCATGGAGGCGCAAGGTGTCACGTATGTGCGTGCGCTCGCGCCTCAGGTAGTTGAGATATACTACAAAGGCGGAAAAGTAGGCGAAGCCATTATAGCCCCCTCAAACAGGGGCCTCGAGGTGTCCGTGAAAGGCGGCTGCGTCGCTTTTCCGATGCCATAACAATCGCAGGGTTCGCGCGAAGCGCGAACCCTGCACCAACATCTGCATATTCTTGAAAATACTTATCGTATCTGTAATACTTATTCATATATATGGATGTAGCTGATTCAAACTATAATAAATCCTCTTCTAGCGGTTCCTCAGATCCATTCATTCCTTATGGTAAAAACACTCACATTGGTATTGGCTTTCTTCTCATTGGAGCTGGAGTGCTTATTATTTTATTAGGAGGATGCTTTTTTCTTATCAGAACCTCTTATAAGCAAACAAATAAAGTACCGGTTCAGCAATCATCGCAAAAAACTACTCAACTTGAGCCTACTAAGCAGACCAAACTCGCATCGAGTGTATATACAGATAAAAATAATGTGTTTACTTTAACGTATCCGTCGTCGCTGTATGTAACAGAAAGTGTAGATGTTCCCGATATGAAGACCGATGTAAGTGCTGGAGCACTTTCTACTGTGAAACCATATAACAATGGGCTAGATAAAGAGTCGGATATGCTCATTGAAATGATAATACGGAGCTTACCACAAAATACGTCGCTCGAAAAATATATTGATGACAACATACTGACGTATCAGCCAGAGGATACGGATCTTGATGGTATAGTCCCATCACCCATAAAAGTAGTGCCGACAGTTAAGAAAACTATTAACCTGGGAGGTATAGATGCTATCTGGATAGAAGGCCTTGCATTTATGTCTGTCTCGCATACAGAAGTATTTATACCCTATAAAGACAATAAAATCGTTACGATAAAAATATATGACGGAACTGGTCCCCAGGAATTCAGAAATATGAAGCAGTATCAGCAGAATATCAGGCTTGCAGAGCAAATAGTTTCGTCATTACGGTTTGTTCAAAATCATAGTAGTAAAAAATATACAAATACAAAATACGGATTCTCTTTAGATATCGATTCTGTATTTTCCCATTCATTTACAGAAAATGTAAACTCAACCAATATGTCACCTGGCATACTGTCTTTAGATCAGGAAACATTTACTTCCAGTACAAAAGGAGAGTCATTGCAGATATTAATATACCCGCAAAAAGGGAATGAGTCATGGTTTGATTACGGGGCTACACAAGCTGGTCCGAAAGCCCTAATAAACACTTCCTCTCTAAATGGAATTACCGTGAAAAAGATATATAATCCTGCTACGGGTTCAGTTTATATCGGGCCATTGGTTCATAATGGTTATATGTATACATTTGTAGTATATGGAGGTACCAAAGAGGAAGATTACAATAATGCATATACCATGTTAGCTACATTCCGAGTTGAAAACTGAGAAGGAGCGTGTATTTTCATGGGTACGTACATTTATTTATTTGAAATAATTATATTATGGAGAGACTAAAGGATAAGTCTTTGGGTTTAGTTAGTACTGCTGTACTTCTTTTTATATTGTGTGTATGTGCTTACTATATACGAGCAAGACAGGATCCGAATACTCATGTCAATGAGTCTTATATGCAAAGTCCTGAAGTAAGTCCCTCATTTCCCCCTCTTGACATAACTGAACGTCCTACACCCGTTATAGTATCAAGCGCAGACGGTACTACATATACCAATGCAACACATAAGTTCACATTTACATATCCGCCTTCTTTAAAGGCGAAGATATCTGAGGATTATGCCATAGACTTATTTGATAACAGCGTAAATATAGATGATATTATCAATCCTCAGGATATAAAGCTTACTATTTTGGTCAATCCGGACAGCCACAATTTTGAAAGAGTCTATACTGCTTCAAATAACTCAGTCATACCTGAGGAAGCTCATGCACAAGATGCTGTGTTTACCAAAGTCAGAAACCGGGCGGTCGATGGATATACAGCAGTTGATTACACATACGATGTCCCTGGTCATGGTACCGAGAAATTTTTCACTAAAGGTACTATTATTAACAGGAATGGAACAATTATAGAAATATCAAGCTGGAATTCTGAACTCCTCGATATGGAGCAGATTATCCAGACAATTCATTTTTTTAATTGACTATTTTTTTGTCCAGATATAGCTTCATTTAGCCTTGAAAAATCTGCATATAAGTAGTATGTTAGGTTAACTGCACTATTGATAGTTTATATTATTGACCTGCTATGGCTGAATGGTTACGTCGATGGAGAGAAAGTTTGCACCTAAAGAAACCTGATGCTGAAATTCCCTTATCTGATCAAACAAAATCATTGCTGGATAAATCATTAAGTAGGTCTGCTCTGGCTATTGCTGAGCTAAACCCTATGTTATTTGTGGCTGATCATCAATTCCACGGTGAAACTCAACCGTTCGGAACGATGGAACAGGAAGTTATCGGCGGAGCTATTGATATGCTTGAACAAAATTTTGTGTTGGCTTCTATAGGTAAAGGTCTGACTGCTACAGCTGCAATGCTACAGATTATAGATGCCCATGATGGTGATCCTAAGATTCTTGAAGAAATATACGCAGTCCACACTAACTTACTAAATAGTCAGGAAGGATTACATGGAAATGTCGAAGCAGATTATGCTATAAGAGCTGTATATATAGATGTACAAAGACAGGCGCTAGAACCATGGCTGAGCTATTTACAAGATGGTACGGTGAGAAGAGGAGTACCCGATACATTTGACCACCATCTGGTAGCAGGTCGTGATAATCATTCTGGAGTAAGAGTGGGATATTATTTTGCACAGGCTGTAGGGGGTCGGGCGATGCTTGAAGATATTGAACCAGAAAAAACAATACGATATATAGCTGTTAATCCACCCACAACATTACAAGCAATTGGAAATCCGGGAGCATATAGCGATCAAATGATACGCCAAATGAAATGACGCACAAACCCAAAGGCTGCTTGTGCGTCGTTACGATATGAACATAATGGCCTCTAGTAACCGCGGGCTCGCTGGAACCACACGTAAATGAATCCGGCGATTCCAAGCACTACGACGATCACTACATTGTGATCGATCACGTTTATCACCCCCTCTCAAGGTTGATTATGTAAAACACCGTTAGTGAAAGGCGCCGTGTTTCATGCTGCATGTGCATGAGATAGAGCGTCTTTCATTAATATGATAGCATCATACGAGTGTGATGTCCATCACAAATCGCGTAAAATACAGATCTGGCGTGTAAGAAAATGAATTATTGGTTCTTATCGAACTGAGGGTCAGGGATAGCAGGAAAATTAGACGCAGGTGCAGACGGTGGTGTTGCCTGAGCCTGTGCTGACTTCTGTTGTAAATCCTTCAGAAGAGCATCGATTGATGGATCATTCTGGAAATCAACAGGCTTTGGTGCCGGTGCTGCTGGAGGCGGGGACATAGGAGCCTGTGGCATAGGTGCTGATGGAACTGTCATCGGCTGTTGCGGCATCGCTACTGGTGCAGGAGCCGCGGGTGCGAAATTTGGTTGTGCTGCAGGTGCCTGCGGAGCAGGTGCTGGTGTCGCTGGCATCTCCATAGGTGCTGGAGGTGTCGGCATAGAAACTGGTTCTGGTACTGCTGCCGGAGTGGCGGGTGCAGTTGATGGCGCTGCCGGCATTTCAAGGGGAGCAGGCATGCCTCCCGCAAAGGGCTCTTTAGCAACCGGTGCTCCTTGAGGAGCAGTAGCCGGAGCTGTCTGTTGAGGCGTACTAGCCTCTGCGAAACCTAACTCCTTATCAAACTCGGCCTTCGTGAAACCTTTGAGAACAACTGACTGGCCATTATCCTTCTCGATCTTCGTAACCGGGGTACCTGCGAAATTATTAGAGATGGCAAGCATTTCTGTGAGATATGCTTTGTCTACTTCGAGATTCTTTTCATCAAACGGGAGATTATGTGACGTGAGATAATCTTTCTCCTGTTTCGAAAACTGACAATCAGTGATGGTATAAATAGTTATTTTCATACTTAAGGGAATAGATCCATTATGAAGAAAAAAGAAAAGTTTGTCAACGGGAAATTCATGTTCAAATCATTGCTAAATTGTTACATTGCTATATTGCTCCACCTGCCTGCCGGCAGGCAGGTTGTTTCATTGATATATTGTTGAATTTTATAGGGTCGAAGATAAAAAATTAAGAAGAATGGTGAGGGTACGTGCGAATTGGCGCATACCCTCGGTTTGTTGAATAGAAATATCGCTTATGCGGCTGGTGCACACACGACTATAGAGAAAACAGCGGATCGATCTCGCTGCGGATTTTCCTTGCTTTTTCGGCAGTGATACCGTACATGAAGGCTGTTGGTTGCCTCCTGCGTCCTTCTTTAAAAGCGCGATAGGCCTCGCGATAGCCATGTGCGTTGCCATCGCCTTTACCAGCTTCCTTTTTGCCTTTTTTTTCCGCTACGGACATGATTCGCTCCTTTCAGTGTTGCGTCTTCCTAGCTTTAGCGCGGGCTTTGTTACGTCCTTTAAACCGGTTAGGTCCACGCGGCTGTTCTCTAGACAGGGCACTTTCCGCATTCAAAGCTTTTTGCTCTGTGATATCATATTTCTGAAAGTCAGGATATTCACCTCCATTAATTCGGAACTCAGCGACTGCCTTCTGATAGTCTTTGAATGGCATTGTGTTTAGCCTTTCAATGGACGGCGATCACTCACATGGGAATATAGTATAGCATAGAAGGTCAGAAGTGTGATATATATCACAGATGCATATTAGGCGAGAAGTGCTTTCCAGTCTTTTACGAATTTACTCAGACCTTCATCAAGGAGTGAACCTTCGACACGTGAAATGTCATATGCTGTAAATTCTTTGAGAGGAGTATCGTGGTACAGAATTGATTTGAGTCCCGGAGCATTATAACGATAATGTTCGTCGGGCATCCATTTTTCGTCATGCACCCATTCCTGGATGAGTTTAAGTGGTACCGTCATGATGTCTACATTCAGAAAAATCGAGCAGTAGAAATGGTCCATATTGCGAATTGAAGCAGCGAGGACTTCAACATGCGACTTCTTTGCATTTAACTGATTATTATATTTTCTGTACATCTTCTGGATGTTTCGTATCAGATCCATGCCGTCATATCCGCGGTCATCCCAGCGGCCAATAAACGGCGAAATAAATGCGGGAGCAGTTGTCCCTCGTGTTGCGCTAAAAATAGCGCCAGCCTGTTGCTGATCAAAGACAAGAGTCATATTTACATGACCTCCTAATTTGACAAATTCATGTGCAGCTTTGACACCTTCTGGAATGGTTGGGAATTTGACATAGATATTGGTACCCCATGTTTTCATCTCCTGAGCTTGCTCAAGCATGGTTTCAGCTTTTGTATCCCAGTCCGCATAAACTTCAGCTGAAATAGGGCCGGCGATTTCGGTACCTATTGCCTGTACCATTGTTTTGTATTCGGTAAGGAGTTCTTTTTCAGTCAGTTTTTTACCTGAGTTTAAGTATTTAGTGATCTCAGGATTCTTTGCAACAAGCGAAGGGTTGGTAGTCTGTCCATCTACGTGTCCAAGCAATCCTTTAGCTTTTTTTGTTTCCATCGGATCACCTGAATCGAGAAATATTTTAGGTAAATGTATTGACATGAAACTATTATAACACGAAAAATAAATTGCTCCATGGCTACATTGCTCCATTGTTACAGATTGGGGAACAATGAAACAATGGAACATCCTTTTGAAACACTTATGTATAATTACTGAATGGCTAAATTATTCTTTTGTATTCTTGTATTTTCAGCAGTTATCGGAGGTATTTTTCTCTTTTTCAGAAAGCCCCAAACTAAAAAAATGTCACAGAAGGAACACACTGAAAAAAAAGTTGTAGTCACACCTCCTGTTATTGCTCAGTCTATCAAATCAAAATCTGTATTTGTACCTTCATGGGCGGAAGTTTCTGAGGGCGAACAGTTTGATGGATATGATCGCGTGATTTACTTTGGTGTAAGCCTCACCAGAAATGGTGTTGATAAAACAAGCGCAGAATATACATCGCTTGCCAAGATAGTGTCGATCATACCTACTGATAAAAAAGTGTGGATCACCACCAAAATGCTTGATACCGATACAAACGCAGCCATTCTAAACAATCCTGCAGGATGGGATAATATCGCGACTGATATGATAGATATCGTAAAAGGAAATGGCGCTAAGGGAATTGTTCTTGATTTGGAAATGTCTGCGTTACCTACAGATGCACTCGCAAAACGCATAACTGAGTACGTTACTCATGTCCATCAAAAACTAAGCGAACGTGAGATACCGTTGGCCTTAGCTATCTACGGTGATACTTTTTTCCGCAAGAGACCATTTGATATCAAAGCACTCGGAGAAAACAGTGATGAAATCATGATAATGGCATATGATTTTCATAAATCATACGGTGAGCCAGGCCCTAATTTTCCCTTGAGGGGACGAGATACCTATGGATATGATTTTGAAACATTGGTGACGGATTACGCTTCGCAGGTAAAGCCTGAGAAACTAACTGTTATATTCGGTATGTATGGGTATGATTGGATAGTGGACGAGAAGAAAAGGCCCATAAAGCCAGCAAAAGCATTGCCACTCGGTACAATCAGAACTGAGCTTATACAGTCATGTACCAAAAAGAACTGTGTTACCAGGCGTGATGACCAGTCAGCGGAAACGGAGATTAACTATATCGATGAATATGTGAACTATCATATTGTCTGGTTTGAGGATGACACCTCAGTTTCCAAAAAAATAGACTTCATGAAGCAGAAGGGGATTGTGAACACTGCGTACTGGGCGTATGGCTACTACTAAAACAATTTCTCATCTGCTTCCTTTTTCTTCGTAGCCTTGGTTTTGCCTATTAATCCAAGTTCTTTCAGCTTCCACATAAATAGTGCACCTTTATTACGTGCTTTTGAATCTACGACAAACCGCAGAGCTTCTTCAAGTACTGCACGCGGCATCGTTTTTGCTAGGCGAATATAGAGGCTTTTATGCTTCTTGTCATCAAGCTGTTCAGACATATGGACACCAAACGCCTGAAATTCACGCGACACATATTTATCTTCAAGCGGGTCAAAACGGTTTAGGATGTCTTTTATTGATTGCATAGTATTACTGTGTAGAATCGACTATTTTTTTATATAGATCCTCGTATTTCTGAGCCATTATGTCAGCAGTGAAGTGGGTTGCTACGTGATTGCGTGCTGCAGATCTCATTTGCTTGTACTGTCCATTATTCATTTCTGCAAGTTCCGTTACGGCATCCGATAATCCAGTAATTGATTTATCAAATGCTACGATACGGCCAGTAGTTTGAGTAATTTGTTCTGGAAGAGAGCCTTTGTCAAAGCCAATAATAGGTGTCCCACAAGCCATTGCTTCAAGGGGAACAAGTGGACAAGGATCGTCATATGTTATCGGCATAATGAGAGCTTTGGCACTTGACAAAGCCGTAAGCCATGATTCACTTCCATATGGCAGCATTCCTAGAAATCGCGTATTTGAATGATTATTGCAAAAAGATATAACTTGACTTGTTATTTCGTTTCCTCCTTTTCCGGCGATCACAAACGGGATATGAGGCAGCCTCTCAGCTAATGATAAAAATTGATGAATACCTTTTTCATCGGTCATTCTTCCGAGAAAAAGAAAATAATCTTCGTGGTTGTCCGAGTATGTAAATCGTTCAATATCGATACCGTTATGAATGACTGGCAAAGAATTCACTGGGATAAGTGAGGCTTGCTTGTGTGATAATGCTGACAGATGAACTTTTTTGTCATAGAATCTGAACAATGCATCTTCATCGGTATGGAACATGTTGTGAGATGTGAATAGAATAGGAGTTTTTACGAGTGATGCATATGAAAATCCCAGGTAAACAGGTTCAGTTTGAATATGAATAAGATCGTATTCATGGGCATGGTTTAGTAATGCTCCTATGAAGAGCTGCTTCATACCTAAAACAGCTTTGGTTGTCCAGTCACTGCCGATTATGCTCGAGTCTGTATTGAACGGGGGAACGTTTAAATCGACAATACGTATACCTTCTATGTGTGATCCTTGAGCTGCATAAAGTGTTATGTCATGTTTTGATTTCAGCTTATTCATGATATTCATTGTGACTGCTGTAGATGCGGCGATCTGATCAGGGGATGGGGGAAATGTAGTCCTATTTGAGGTGAAATATGCTATTTTCATGCACTGTATTAAATCAGATTCTTGTATAGATTTATAAACTTATCTACCAATTTGTCCCAGGCATAATGTTCTCTCATGGTAAATGCCGCATTCTCAGATACTTTTTTTCGCAGTTCTTTATCTTCAATAAGTTTCTGGATGATTTTTGCGAGTGCTTTTCGATCATGGGTATCAATCACAAATCCGTTTAAACCGTCAATAATAACTTCTTTTGAGCCTGCTATATCCGAGACTATAGGGACAGTGCCGCATGCCATTGCTTCAAGAGTTGTAAGTCCAAACGGTTCATATCTTCCCGCAAGAACAAAGATGTCAGCTTTGCGGTAGTATGCCGGTAGATTTGTATCATGGGGAACGAAACCGATAAAATGGACACGATTTTCCATTTTATTTTTCTTAACAATTTCATCAAGCTGGAGTCTTGTGGATTCTTCTTCCTTCGATTGAATTTCTGCTGAAGAACCGCCACCTAAATATACGTGCGAATCTACTTTGTTTCTGATCAGTGAGACGGCTTCAATAACGCGATCGAGTCCTTTTGCTGGAACCAGCCTGCTAATAGTTAGCACCGAGTGTTTTGGCATGGTTATGGTATCATCTACTTTTGTTTTGGTGGTATTAAAATATTCGGTATCTATGCCCGGATA
>CAYMIY010000003.1:25342-38952 GCA_964390735.1 uncultured Gammaproteobacteria bacterium | reverse complement strand
TATCATCTACTTTTGTTTTGGTGGTATTAAAATATTCGGTATCTATGCCCGGATATATGACATTCAGCTTCTCAAAGTCTACGATGTAGTGTTGTAGAATTTGAATCCGGCTTGTTTCACATAATACGATCACCGCATCGGCCTTATTCATAATCTTCTGTTCAATAGCTATGCGAACATGATAACGGTACATTGGCTTAAGTTTCTGTATAGGCAGTTGTTCTACTGCCATTTCAATTTTTTTAAGTTTACCGAGCGAGTGTGGCGTATGAACATGAGGAATATCTAACATCTTGGCTAACAGGAGACCAGCGTATCCACCATCCCAATAATGTGAATGGATGATATCGTACTTTTTGCGCTTTCTTTCGATATATGCCATAAAATTCTCCATCATTTCAGGCATGAGTTCATATAGTTTTTCCTTTTGTACAAATGCATTAGATCCTGCCGCGATACGTACAATCTTTACATTTTCAAATACCTGTTCCTCTTCAGGGAGATCATCAAATTTACGGGTAATAATATCTACTTTAATATTTTTCTTTCCGAGGGCTTTTGCAAGTTGAAATATGTATAGAGTTTGTCCACCAGTATCAGTCTTGCCAAGTGGAGGAGGAAACACAACATACCCTTGTGGATTAAGCAGACAAACACGAGTGATTTTTTTACCAGAATTCGTAGCCTTCATATATATATCATACCATAATGCAGCTTAGGAAGGTATAGCGCGGTATCCAGGTTCTCGGAGTTTACCTATTTTCGATTTAAGTACATTGTATTCTGAAGGTTTGCGTTGATATATATCAGAGATATTATATTGAAGTAAGTTCATGAACTGCATGCCTATTTTTTCAAAAGTCTGTATCGCACTTTCTTTCCACTCAGGGGCATTCAGCATGTTCAACGCATTCTGTAAAATAACAGGATTATCTGCAAGTGGAATATATCCTAACCAGTAGGTGAGGTATTGGGGCTTTACAAGAGCCTGTATACATAATTCCTCAGTATGATAAAACTGATTCTTAATGTCTTTACTTACATCTTGCACTTGTGTTGTATCGACAATATCTTGAGCTGCTTGGGTTTCATATATTTCCTTTGTTAATGAAAAACGCTCAGCAAGTATAGATATCCTTCTCAGATGGTGCCCTACAGATAAAAGTCCAACTTTTGTCTTGTTTGATAGCAGGTGAGGATGACTTTTTATTGTATAAGCGAAGTTTTCGAGTGTATTCGTTGATTTATTTTCCAGAAATATTCTATCACTTATTCGAGAACCGAATTTCTTTTCATATAGCGATCCATAATGCTGGACGATAATATCAGCCATCATTTCTGCTTCGGTAGGCCATCCTGCAATGTTCTCTTTAGCATGCCAGGCAGGTATTGTTTTACCACCTGACAATATAACAGTATCGGTTTTATTATTTAATAGCAAGCTTCCTGCGGCAAGCGCATTTTGACGTCCCCATTTTTTTGTTGCATACCAACCTGTCCATTGCCAGGTTCGACGTAATGCGGTAATATAACTGATTTTCTCCGCATCTGAATACTCTTTATTATTAAAAATACTATGCATTCTGCTTAACTCATGAGGATTCTGCATAACATGAAAATCAGGATCAGACTTCTCGTTAAGAGAATGGGTATTCCATATAATACGCTGTTTTGCAGTGAGTTCTTCTTCAAGCAGAATAGGTTTGAGTGGTCCCTGACCGAAAACAATCACTGCATTGTATCTATGTAAGGATTTCTTAGTTACCGGCATTATATTTACTATAACAAAGAAACAAGAGACAAGTCAAGCTCGTGATGTTATTATGCGGTCATATAATTTCTCATAACTCGAAACCATGATCTGGAGAGAATAGTGTTTTTCAACATGTTTTCTACAATCCTGAGGTAAGACAGACTTAATTTCATGCAATGCCTTAATTAACCCATCTATTCCGTCTGCTGGTTCAACATAGTAACCAGTCTTACCTTGGACAATCACTTCGGGCACGGACCCGCGCTTCCATGCAATAACTGGTGTACCACAACTCATAGCCTCAGCCATGACCAGTCCAAAAGGCTCTTCCTGATTCACTGTCATCAGAAATGCTTTAGCGTGTTGCATAAGATCAACTATTTTTTCAACGGGGACGGATTGTTCAAGAGTAGGAGTGCCAACCCATTGAATTTTCTCATTAAGGTGTGGTTTAATATCTTTTTCAAAAAAATCCATGCTATGTACAGTGCCTGACATAAGAAGCCGAGAATTGGTTTTTTCAGCAAGCTCTATAGCCCATCTTGCACCCTTCGGATCCATATAGGCTCCACTTGCATCTTTTGCGGGTGATAGTCTGCCTACCCAGAGGAGATAATCATCTTTCTTTTCGTTGTATGCATATAAATCGGTGTTTATACCGTTATATATAACATCATAGATATGACTTTTGGGAAGCAGGTTTTTATAGGCCTGAGACAGTGCTATATAATACGTATTAGGAAACTGCTCTAGTACATCGTCTACATATGGCTCTCCAACCGCATGCAGAGTTGTGACAAGAGGGCGTTCTAAGTGTTTATCGAGCACGGACGGAAAAAAATCTGGAGTAGTGTGATTATGGATAATATCATAATTTTTGTGTATTTTCTCTAGTTGCCTCGCCTGCATGAGTAGAGTTCCTACATCGCGGATAAAGGGGTTTTCCGGAGGAGGAAGATTAATCCAACCCTTCTCTATAACCGGTATTATAGTAGCGCCCGGGACAATACTATCAGCTGTGCCTAATATGCTTACTTCATGACCACGTTTTACCATTTCCGATCCCAGTTGATAAATGATACGTTCGCGTGATGCAAACTGATTAGGGGAAATATGCCGTTTTAATGTTGAGACGTATAATATTTTCATACATTATGAATTAACTGGAAATGTATCAACAACATCGTTACGCATCTCGAGAAATCGCTTAAAGGCGGTAAGTATAAGACTATCAGGTGCATGTTTAGCAACTTTTTTTACTTCTATCGCTTTTTCATATGCGCTATAAAATTTGTCAGCAATGCGATCCCAGCTAAATCGTTCTACGACTGTTTTATATGCAGTCTCAGCCATTTTACTTCGCAGTTTATCATCGGCGAGTAGTTTATTTACCATTTCAGCTATTGCGGGAGCACTTTTTCTTCTGATGAGATATCCATTTGCATTATCTTTTACGACCGTTGTGACGCCACCATTTTTAGTTACTACGACAGGCGTTTTATGAATCATTGCCTCAAGTATGACGAGTCCGAGAGGTTCGTCCCAGACACTTGGGGCTACATAGACGTCTGCACGCAGATAAAAATCATCTATTTTGCCATGTTGCTGCGAGAAATATCCAAGCATATGTACGTTGGTAAGTTTGAGTTTTTTGATGAGAGCTTCCAGCTTCTGCCTTTCAGGACCATCACCGATGATTACGATATCGGCCTTAATATATTTAGCAGCACGTATGAGATATTCGACACCTTTATGTTCTGTCAGTCGGCCGGTAAAAAGGACCATTTTACCTGTTTTCAAATTATATTTTTCATCGATATAAGAAACATCACGTGAAAAGTCTACATTGTTATCGATGCCCCCTGGTATCATACGCATGCTGTTTTTTAGATCGTGTCCAAACATTTCAAGATACCAGTCACGCGTGAAATTACTGTTTGCTGTAATACTTTTTGCCTCGCGTGAAGCATCGCGTACCAGATTCACCCAGCGTGGATCTTCTTTAAAGTAATATAGATCACTTCCGTGAGTCGATATGACGTAGGGGATTTTATAAAACTGATAGATAAATGATGCAACAGGAGGGAGGAAAGCAGTGTGGAAGACGTGGATGAGATCCGGTTTAAAATCCTCAACTGCTTTTGCCGTTTCTACGAGATAATAGTGAAAATTGGCATAATGATCGGCATTGGGCATGTCTGCATATTTCTTTACGCCGGGTAGTTCGGGATTGCCTACAAATACACCTATATGCTCCGGGTCCAGATGATATATTTTAGCGCCATCAAAATCACGTTTTTCAGGCGCTACAATGGCAGCCTGAAAATTGTTACCGTATTTTTTGTTGAGCTGCAGTATCTGTTTACGGATCCAGGTTCCTGAGCCGTTTCCCCAAAGAGGGAACATGTATAAATATAAAACTTTCATATGGGAATACTAACTTAGCAATCCTGAATCTGGTGTGTGAGTCAGGTAAGAAATAAGTAAGATCCTGTATAATACCTGTAAAGACGCTATATGTCAACATAAACGAAGTAAGTTCTTATTTCAATTCAGAGCGTGAAGCGAGAGAAACGAAGACTTCATCTAGCATATCCTGTTCTTCAGGTTTAAAATTCTGCAGCACATAAGCCTCACCGGGCATTGAGCGGTCACCATTTCTATTATCTACACCGATTCGAATACGCATAAATTCTGGAGTCTTAACAAGCGATTCTATAGATAGAATACCGTTATGCACTTTAGGTCCTGTACCTGTCTGTATTTTAGATTTGCCAAGAGGAATATCGAGATCATCATGTGCGACTATTAAATCAGCAGGGGAGAGTGAATACTTTTTCATAAGCAGTTTCACTGCGTTGCCTGAGCGATTCATAAACGATTGAGGCTTTGCGAAAAGGTATTCGTTACCGTTTACCACTACAGTACAAAGCTCCGCATCCATATATTTATCGAGTTTCCATTTTATTTCTATACGATTATTCCACTCCCAACTTAAGTAGTCAACAAACATAAATCCTGCATTATGGCGGTTACGTGCATACTTTTCTCCGATGTTTCCGAGTCCGACTATAAGTTTCATATTGCTTCTATTATAACTGTTATAATCAATATATCGTTATAATCGTTATATCAGTAAGCTATGGCAAAATACGTTCCTGACATACTTTCACGGAGATGGGTGATCATCTCATCACAACGTGTAGGAAGACCTGATCATTATGGAACCGAACATCAGGTATGTCCATTTTGTCCAGGCAATGAAGATATGACGGAAAAAGTAACTGAGGGATATATGCCTCCTGGCATATCTGATCCGAAGGAATGGATACTTCGAGTGATTCCCAATAAGTATCCTATTACCGATTATCATGAAGTTATCATTCATTCGCGCGAACATATCTCTGATATCGAAGATTTTTCGCTTTCACAGGTTGAATTACTTCTTCATGCATATAAAGATAGATATCAATATTATCGCGATAAGGGACAGGTGCTCATATTTGGCAATCATGGTGAGCATGCAGGTGCCTCGATAGAACATCCTCATTCACAGCTAGTAGTAATCCCGTTTCAGATTAATCTTGATACACTAGCTCGAGAACCTCAGTATAACATGGTCGAAACGACCAAATATTTCAATGTGTACTGTCCTGATTTTTCACAGTGGCCATATGAAGTGTGGATCGCTCCGAAGAAAGAGAATACGGTCTTTGGAGACATTACCGATCATGAACTTACTGATCTTGCCGCTATTATGCAACAGATGATCCGTCGGATAAAGCAGATCTTTGAAAAACATAATATTTCTCACATTCCATTTGGATATAATTTTTATATCAGTCCGAAGGATAACTGGTATTTGCGTATTATTCCTCGTTTTGTGCATAGAGCTGGTTTTGAACTGGGTACAGGACTCGAAGTAAATGTTGTTGATCCGAGCGATGCTGCATTGGAATTGAAAGGTGTAGATGAAAAAGTAGTAACGGTACTCAGTAAGCTTAAATCAAAATCCTAATGTATTATTGTATCTTCATTACGACTGGATCTGTTTTTATTACTATACCTGTTTCAGATGTTGCTGTAATCTGATATGTATAGCCTGCAGAAGCGTCCCAGTTTTCGATTGAATGTAGATGGATGTTCGTAGGTGTGTTAGATACTGTTTTTGTGATGACTTCGTGAGTTGTCATATTTGTTATGGTTATGACAGACGTATAGGTATTTCGTGTTGTGTATGTTATATATAACGTATGAGCATAATAATGGAACGTGGGCTTTTCTATAACATCCTGTGCCTGTGATTGCTGAGTATGTGATGTCTTAGAAGTAAGTAAACTTCCGACAAGTGATGCTGATACTACTGACAGAAAACTGAGAACAAGAATTGTTTGAACAGAAGGCAGAGGTTTCCCCCAAAGCTTAAAGAAACGTATTTTGACATGTTGTGCGCGTTTAAACCAGATTAAGTCGGCTTTAGTGGAAAGAATGCCTTTACATAATGTGCACTTCATAAGGGTCACCTCGCGTGGCACAGCATCTTCATTACGATAAACAATAAGAGGAGTTTGATCTCGTGGACATACTTTGATCCCGTCAATAAATTGAATTTGTTTGGATCCCGAGGGAAGGGATATCGCCGATGTTAAGCTGATTCTGTTAATACCATTTTCTTCAAAAAAAGATGCTCCGCAGTTTATGCAGTGGTATACATCTTGATTATCTTTATGGAAGAGCTTAAAATTCTTTCCACAATAAGGACATAACATGAATACAGTATAGATTGAATAAAAGAAGTGTGCAAGTTATTTCTCTTCGTCTACGCCCAGAAGTCTGAGTACCACTTCTTTCTTATATCTGCGATCTCCACGTGAGTTAATACGAATAGCAGGAAGCTTATTCTTCTTACCCCAGCGTTTTATGGTAAGAGGGGAGACTCGTAATATTTGAGCTACTTCACGAATCGTCAAAAGATCCGGTAAGTCGTCAAGTGATACTTTTGTGGATGTTTTGGTTTTTAATGACATAGATTGTATTATAATGAGGCCTATCTGAAAAGTCAACTTAATTTATCTAGCTGTAACGCGACATTCATTCATTTTAAAGATAAATTAAATAATGGTGTTGAAAATAATTTTCATTTTTATAATAATGATTTAATGAATAATTACTCTTTACTATTATAAAGAGAGTGATGTAAGATTAAATACATTAGTATGCACTCGTTATTAAAATCAAAAGTCAAACTGCCGTTATTTTTGCTAATAGCTCTTCTTACTGGTTCCGTTTTGTGGCTCTATGTTAATAGATATCTCACTAATTCAAAAGCGACTCAGCCTAAGGTAAATATTAATGTTGTCCCGGAAATAGCAACGTTTCCTGTTAATACAAATACACAAGTTACATTTATCGTCAAACCAGCAGATGCGGGATTGAAGATGTCGGGATTTGATGTGACCTTTGTTGCAAGCGGCAATGCTACTATAGTTAGTGTTGCTCCACCAAAAACATTCCCAGGTAACGATGGCAATCTTTTTACTGAAGTAAAAAACTCCAACAACGGTACTGTCGCTAAATTATCGTACGTTATCACAAAATCTCAGGACCTTCTCCCAGATGCTGTTCAATTTGTTGTAACTATTAAATCTACACAAACAGGAAATGGAACAATTACTGTTGATCCTTCCAAGTCAATGATCGTGGGAAATATTTCGGGATACAGCTATGATATTGGTTTACCAACTGTAGGGCGCTATACATTTAATAATGTAGCACCTACACCAACAACCAATCCAAAGGAATGTACAACAAATTCCAACTGTGCAGGCTCTGAAGTATGTGACACCAGTACTAATACTTGTATAGCACCGACATGTGGATATGTAGATCCACAATGTCAGACATACTTCTTTTCAAACCATGCATGTGTGATACAGAATAAAAGTAACGGTACGGCATGCACGGGCGGTACATGTACGGCTGGATCGTGTGTCGGAATTACAATAACGCCTACACATAGTCCAACTCCAATGACTACCGGGCCCCACATAACTATCACACCGTCAATAACACCCTCAATTACTCCAGTAGTAACATCGGCTGTTACCCCCACACCTGTATCAGGGAATATAACAGTGAATATGAAGTTACGCTTCCAGGGCATCACTCGTCGACCGGTAGCAGTTCGTGATTTTCTTACTAAAGTAACACTTGTGAATACAAATACACGCTTAAGTATTCCTAATAATGATGTGGTATTTACGGCGGGGGATGATGGTATATGGAGTGGAACCACATCTTTTAATGCCCCAGCAGGAGATGGGTATTATTTCTTAGTAAAGGGCCCAATGCATATTCAGAAGAAAATCTGTGACCTTAATCCGACAGAATCAACTCCAGGGTCATATAGATGTGGGTTTGGCAAGATAGATCTCCAAAACGGGGAGAATGATATGGATTTCAGTAATATATATGAGCTCGTAGGCGATCTGCCAGATCAGGATGGAGTAGTCGATTCATACGATATTTCCTTCATACGCCTAAACCTAGGGAAAAATGAAGAAGCTATACAGTCAATTGGTGATCTTAATCTAGATGGTAGAGTAGATACACAAGATTACTCACTTGTGATAGCTTCACTTTCCGTTAAGAAAGATGAAGAATAATAGATTAACGTAATACTATGCAACGAATTAACTATATACGCAATTTATCAACACTATTCCTGTTTACTATAATGGGAGGTTACCTGTTTATGAATCCTATTAAGGTACACGCACAGGCATTCTTTAATTGTGATGGATATACTAGTCAGTGGAAGATAAATAGTCTGACACCTAAATATGAATCTGGCAAATACAGTTTTATTATTTCAGGTAATTTTCCCCATATTAAAGAATGCGGGAAGCAAACTCTCAATGGTTCGGTTACATCCGGATATCTTGTTGTAATTGGTCGTAGTGGGTGGGGGGAAAAACTCTATAATGTAACAGACGGCACAGTAGTATCAACTTCAGATACTTCAATATCTTTATCGGCTGCATATGCCTTTCCTGATGCATCAGATTATTATGTTCGTGTTTATTATTGTTTGGGGACAGTTACTACGTTAGGTGGTTGTACAACAGTCGGCTTCAACAGCGTTTCATTACTAAATAGAGTAATAACAGCGCCGCCAACTTATGCATGGAACGCTACGTGTACTACTATAGCTTTAACTGCAACAAATAGCCCTCTACTTAATGGTACTAACTATCGTATGTACGCATATGATTCTAAAAGAGGAATTGCCTGGTACAGTCCTGCATTTAGTATAGCTCCCCAAAGCACCGGTACACGAACATTTTCATTTACGTTTGATGGAAGGGCACCTTATCCATTAAGTGATATATATCCTACATCTGGAACATATCAACTTATTCTGGAAAAAGATGGCCAGGGACCCGTAGTACAGTCAGGATCAAAAACGTTAAATTGTCCTTCATCATCTCCATTTAAGAAAACCGCACCTGCTAATAATGCGACTCTTAGCAATGCTACTAATACATTTACGTGGGCAGCATACAAGGGAGGGGTCAATTTTGGGAGATATATTCTTGAATACAGAAATTCGGGTGGGGCAGTGGTTTTTAGAAGAATTATTACATCTCAATCAACTACGTCTACATCGATTAATTTCTTAAGTCCTGCTGTTTCGTCAACTACAGATACATTACTTGTAAACCCTCCATTTGTTACAGGGCAGAAGTACATGTGGCAGATATCAATGAACAATGGAACTGTCACTGATGGAGCAGATGCTAATACACCGTGGACATTTACTTATGGAGGACCAACACCTACCCCCAGACCAGGATGTTATAAAGATAATTCATATTCTTCAACAGGAGTAACCTGTCCTGCTGATACATTATGTAATGGCGCGTCTGGCGTTATAGTTAATCCATGGAGCGCGCCGGCAGGTTCGAAGTGTTGTGTATCAGGATGCACCTCTGTACTTTCGCCTACACCAACGCCAACTATAACTAACACATGTGTATGCGCTACTTCTAATACATGTGCAAGTTCTTGTTCATTTTCAAAATATACAACTTCAGACGTAGCGAATGTAAGTTATACAAATCCCATAGGATGCACATTAAATTCGGTACCTTTCAGTTCAACCTTAACACAGACAAATAAAAACCAGTGGTGTCAACGCAATCTGAGAACAAAAGGGGATTCTACAGGCGATGGTAAAGTAGATGATCTCGATTATTTCTATTATGTACAGGCAGTATCTGGAGGTACGCTTCCTATCGATTCGTCTAAAAGTTTGAATCTAAATCCTGACTTTAACGGAAATGGAAGCGTAGGTACTGAAGATCGTATCATCATTATTCATGCATTGCAGAACGGATTATAATCCACTATGAACAGATCGCTGCAAACGGGATACTGGAAAAAGAATCTTGTAAAAATGTGGCATCATAATCCTGCGCGTGTATTATTTTCTACGACACTTTCGTTAATTGCGATAATGTTGCTGGTCAATTACATACTATTTCAAGGTCTCAAATCGAAAGCTGCTACTGATCAGATCACATTGAATCCTTCAGTAAGTGGTACGACAATGACGCTTCGAGCTAAGGCGTCTTCTGCAATGAATATTCGTGGATATTCATTCGATGTAACATTTCCTTCAGGAATTACAATTAAAACAATATCATATAACTTTGGATCGGTCAGTATAGGACTAGGAGATGATACGAGCACGATAAGTAAAGTGAATTCTGCTCACAAGATGCACATTCAGGGCGAATCCACACAATCAACCGGAACACCTCTTTCAACAACCTTTATAGATTTAGTAACTGTAACCTTTTCTGGTAGCGGTTCATTTATTGTTAATACATCTGGCAAGTTTTACAAAATCGATACAGGTTCTGTCCTTGTACCTATAGGCATCGCCGTTGACAGTGGATCGACTAACCCTACTAATACACCAACGCCAACACCTACAGGCACAATAAATAACACACCAACGCCTACAAGCACAGGAAATAACACACCAACACCAACAAAGACACCTACTAAAACTCCCACGCCTACCGGCAGTGGAACCAATCTAACACCAACAAGGACGCCAACACCAACGCCTACAGGCACAATAAATAACACGCCAACCCCAACAGGATCACAGAACTCATGCACGGTTGCGAGTGATTGTGCGTATAACGAAACTTGTACATTAAATCAATGTATACCTGTGGTCTGTAATCTTTCAGTTCCTATCTGTAAAAAAACACAAATAAGCAATCATGAATGTAGTCTTATTAACGTCGATGATGGAACAAGTTGCGGAACAAATGCTACATGTCAGAGTGGAATATGCGTAAATAATGCGAATACCCCAACACCTACTCCTACTGGCCAGGTAAACGGCACTATAGCAATGAATCTGAAACTAAAATTCCAAGGAGTATTGCATCAGCCACCATCAGGATATAATAATCTCAATGTAAAAGTAACATTAAGTGGAGGCCCACTTGGGGACGCAACACAGTCGCAATCCGCAGGTTTTATCTCAGATCAAGCAGGGATCTGGACGGGAAATGTATCGTTCAATGCACCTGCTGGCGCTGGATATAAAGTGCTTGTAAAAGGACCAAAACATATACAGAAGAGAATCTGTGTGAGTAATCCTACAGAAACATATGGTGGAACATATAGATGTAGTGACCAGGGATTTATTGCTCTACAAAATGGGCAGAATAATCTGGATTTCAGTAAGATTCTCCAGCTGGTAGGTGATTTACCAAACCAGGATGGAGTCATCGACTCATATGATATTGCGTATCTGCGCACTAACTTGGGCAGTTCCGATCCCCAAGTATTATCTATTGCAGATCTGAACCTGGATGGAATAGTCGATACACAGGATTATGCTCTATTGATAGCATCTCTCACTATTAAGTACGACGAAATTTAAGGGAGAGAATATTAGCTATTGCACTTAGTTTGCAAGTTCATTATAGTAATAAGTAGGTATTAAGGGATTAGAAATTTATTTTTTTTGATATGTTAAGTCTCTTCGGTAAACACAAACATCACGCTGAATTGCTTGTTATGGTAGTCATATTTATCGTCTTTTTCGGTGTGGGTATGTACTTATTGGGTCAACAACCCGGTGCTCCTGTAAAAGATCAGAAAAAAATGGGTGAAGCTCAGGATAATAACATGATGGAGACGCCAACAGGCGCGTGGTATAAGGTAGTTGCTGATGTAGGAGAACATAATACTGGAGATACGATGACTCTTACTTTAAAAGGTAATTCAAATGGAGCAGCAATTGAAGGATATGATGTTCTTTTCCCCTATGATTCACGAGTCGAAGTACTCGATGTAAAATCGGTAACTAAAGATTTCCAGGCATATACATTCAGAAATCCTGGATATCTTTCGATTACATCAACCAAACTACTGACAGTAAAAGAACCCAGTGTTTTTGCAAACGAAGATTTACTTAGTATCAAAGTAAAGGTAAATCAACCGGGTACCTATACCTTCGGTGTAGCTGAACAGAAGGGAAAAGAAAAATCAAAAATGGTAGACAGCAAAGCTACTATTATAAAACCATCAGTCGTTTCAGTAACAGTAGCGGTTAAATGATTCAAAGGATATATCGAAAATGAAAAAAAGTATTGCAGTAGTTATATTTGGACTGTTTGTTACACTAACCCTGTTGCCATATGCTAATGCAGCAAATGCAGCGGTTCTGAAGTTCAGCCCTACGTCTAAAACAGTGAATGCAGGAGATACGTTCGATATCCAGGTGATGGTAGATGCAGGTACAGACGAGGTATCTGGTACCGATGCATATATATTGTATGACTCGAGTATTTTGGAAGCACAATCAGTATCTGAGGGTACGTATTTTCCTTATGTAACGAAAGATATAGCAGATGGTAAAGTTTCTGTATGGGGAGTAGTAACAGATGCGGCAACATCAAGAACAGGAAGTGGAACGCTTGCAACTATAACCTTCAAGGCGACTCAAAGTGGATCGGCAACACTGCAGTATTACTGCGATTTGAATGCAAGCGATACGTCAAAAATAGTAAAAAACGATATCAATGCTACAAATATTATAGTGTGTAGTAATAATGATCGTGCTTCGATTACCGTAAACTCCAGTACAACAGGTGGGGGAGCGACACCTACACCAACAGGCGGATCAGGATCAGGTACAGGAGTTACGCCAACACCTACAGGGACAGGTTCATCATCAACAGGTGGATCTACTGGCACACCAGTTCCTACTGAGTTACCAAGAACGGGTGGTGGATCTAATCTGGGGGTGTTTGCTGTAACAGGTACGGTACTGTTTGTGTTCGGAGCACTTGCACTGTTTGTCATGTAAGAGATTATTATTTATTCCGTTTTCACATAATGAAATTTATCGGAGGTAATTCCAAATCGACTAAATACGCTTCTATAGCAATAGGTGTAGTGGCATCCTTTTTATTGGTTATAGTAGGCTATAACCTCGTACAGGGATCGCGTGCAGATGATTCTGCTCCTCGTGATGTAGTTGTTTCCGATATTACACAGAATTCTATTAAAGCGGGATGGAGTACCGGTCAGGATGCACAGTCAGTAATAGAATATGGCACATCACCTACAGCACTTAATTTTTTTGCACCTGAATCACAAAAAACAAAGCAGCATTCGGTTGATCTCACTTTGTTATCACCTAATACGACGTATTACTTTCAGATTAGAGTAGCTGACAAAAAATATGATAATGGGGGAGTTCCTTGGACATTCACGACCAAATCAGCACAGGCTCAGGCAACTCCTACAGTTGCTCCAACAG
>CAYMIY010000003.1:16014-25242 GCA_964390735.1 uncultured Gammaproteobacteria bacterium | reverse complement strand
CCTTCAGCTGCACCGACTACAGTAGTGGCTACAGATTATAGTGCTACATGTGGCGAGGTAACATGCCCAAAGATACTAGAAAAACTAGGTAAGGGATGTAGCAGTCAGGACTATGTTAAATGCTTAAAGAAAGCTAAGTAAGCGGTATCAACAGCGTAAACAGGAAATGTAGTACCGGCTGCATAATCATATTCAGTAGCGACGTTCTTCCAAATGGAATGATAAGAAGTATCAGAAAGATCATTCCATATTTTTCCAAATCAAACCATTCATGAGCCTGTTTAGATGGTAATGCTCCGCCAATAATCTTAAATCCATCGAGTGGAGCTATCGGAATAAGGTTAAATATAGCTAACACCACGTTTGTTCGTATAATAGGTTCCAGTATAAGTAACTTAAGAAACGTATCTAAAGCACCAGATGAGAATGGAATTCTGACAAGTAAAGCTGCTACAAGTGCGATTATCAGGTTTACAGCAGGGCCAGCGAGAGCAATCAGAGCGCTGTCTTTACGTGGGTTACGGAGGTTAAACGGGTCAATAGGTACTGGTTTTGCCCATCCGAAGAGGAAATTTACGCCACTAACGATAAGGAGAAGGGGAAGGATCACCGAACCTACTGGGTCAATATGAGGAATAGGATTAAGGGTCAATCTTCCGGCTAACTCAGCTGTGGGATCGCCTAGTTTATTAGCAACTTTACCATGTGCGTATTCGTGAATAATTACTGAAAAAATAAAGATTACAAAGAATAGTATTAAAGATATTATTATCATGAGGTAGAAGAGTACTTATAACGTGTGATACATTTTATATTTGATTTATCCGTATTTCTATGATATCATAAAAACTCATTCTTGTATTAGGATTTAATGTAAAAGTAATATGGTTTGTTTTCATTGCGGTAAAGGTGTTTTATTTGGTAGATCTCACACACATCATAGAGGTGTAGCTGGAGGTCGCTGGAAAAAACGTGCTCCAAAAACTCAAAAAGTATTTGAACCCAACCTTCAAAGGGTTGATGCTTTAGTGGACGGAAAAGTAAAAAGAGTCAAAATCTGTACAAAGTGCTTAAAGCGTGTGAAAAAAGATATAGCTGAAAGCAAAAGACCATTTGTACAGCTCGTACGCTTTGCAGAAGTCTCTGAAAAAGCAGCAACACCAACTACATAAGATAGTCCTATTTAAGGAGAGAGTTAATTGACAAATTATTCTTTAGTGTGATATCTTTAAGTATAATTTTTCGTCAATATGAAAACTCGTTCTAAAGAGATCCCTCTGTTAGTTATTCTAGGTATATTTACATTTGTTTTTTTTGTGCTTTTTATCCAGCAATATCTTCTTAAAACTAAAGCTGCCACAGATAAAGTAGATGTTACTATTAGTCCTAGTAATTCAACAGCTGCCCCTGGACAGGAACAGATATTAACCGTAATCGTAAACAGTGGAGATACGGCTAAGAAAATCTCAGGATTTGATCTGGTATTTGTATCTGATAACAATACGACGTTCACTGATGTACTTGCTCCAAATGCATTAAATACATCCGTTCAGTTATCTGCTACACAGCTTATTAAAGATGTCCAGCCTCATAAAGTTCGTATTTCATATGCATTTTTAAATGCAAATGCAGATCTTGATTCTGCAATTAGTTTACAGATCAAAATGAAAGGCGTAGCTGCAGGGACCGGAACAGTTGATATTGATACAACTAATTCGAGTGTAGTAGGCAATATCGCAGCGACAACATACGATTTCGGCGTATGTACACATGGAACATACACATATTCAGGTCAGCAGAGTAGTGGGGGAATCAGTGTAAGATTGGACCCTACACAGGCAAGTAATATAGTTGGTACGCCGTTTAATGTAAAAGTTATCGTAGATGGTCAGGGAGCTGGTAATAAAGTATCAGGTTTTGATATAAGACTGCAGGTGGATACATCTGCTATGGATATCATAAACGTCACGGAACCAGTAGATGCATCAACCGGTGGAGATGCGTCTAAATTTACCAAACTCCTAAATGAAGTAAATACTCAAAACGGGGTTATTAGGCTTAACTATGTATCAGTCCTTGGAGATGCTGATTTGCCCGTAAATCCTTCGTTTGCACTACAGCTAAAAGGTAAAGCAAAAGTAACGAGCACTATTCAAATAGTCTCAGCTCAGATCGTCGGAAACATCCCATCAAACGCATATACCGTTTCGACTATTAATGGGTCATATTCATTTGTAAATCAGGGAGAACCTACCGCGACGCCAGTACCTGCCACACCTACACCTACAACACCTGTAGGTCAGCCTACAGCAGCACCCACCGTAGGTGCAGGTACACCTACTCCAACAGTCAATCCTGGATCAGTATCTATCGCCATGAAACTCAAATTTCAGGGAATATTGAAAGCGCCTATCGATCAGTATAATCATCTGAATGTACAGGTTGTTGCAGGCAAAACAGGATATCGTTCTCAGCCGGCATTTGCGGTTTTCACTTCAGATGCAAATGGTATATGGTCAGGAACAGTTAATATGCCTGATGTTACTGCCGGATCAGGATATAGTTTATATATCAAGGGACCGAAACATTTGGCAAAGCGTATCTGTGATGCAAATCCTACAGAAACAAAACCTGCTACGTATAGATGCGCGGTGGGTGCGCTAGTGCTGCAAGGTGGTACGAATACATTTGATTTCAGCAATGTGTATTTACTGAGTGGTGATTTACCAGAACAGGACAATTCTCAAAACGGCATTGTTGACGCATACGATTTATCGTTTGTACGTCTTAATCTGGGTAGTCGTGATCAAAAAGTGCTTTTTGTTGCTGATCTGAATCTGGATGGTATCATCGATTCACAGGACTATTCACTTGTTATTGCAGCTCTAAATGTGAAATATGACGAATTATAACAATTATGTAACTATATGAATAACATACATCCGCGAGTAAAACATCATCTGGAATTTTTAATTATGATAACCATATTCCTTGTTTTTTTTGGCATTGGGATGTATTTATTAAGTGGATATGCAGTACATACTGCTAGACCAGCTCGAGCGGCATCAACACGCAGTACTATTCCTACTATCTATATGGATGAACAATATGAAAACAGTGAAGTACATGTAAACGAAGTAGTTCCTTACGAAATATTAGCAGATACAAAGGGTAAGCCTATTACAGATTATCAGGTCTTACTTGAGCTACATCCTAGTTTACAGGTAACCAATATATCATCGAAAGTAGATGGGATGCTCGTAACGAGCGAAGTTAAGGAAGGATATGTTATTATCAAAGGATCTTCTACAAAGCCCGTTATTGTTTCAAATGAGCCATTATTTGAAGTAAAACTACAACCAGTAACAACCGGGCTTCTTATGTTTGATATTAATGATCAGAGAGAGAATAATAGAACTGCATTTTCAAATAAAGGTATAGATTTGCCTATCACACTTGATGCAGAAGGGTCACTATCTGTGAAATAAGTTAGATTTTTCTCTCGACCAGCTTCCCATTTTTCTCTTCATATAGTCTTGAACCCTGCTCAAGCGCTCGTTGCGTAAATAGGATGCCGTTCAGATGATCAACCTCGTGTTGTACAATCACGGCTTTAAAGCCTTTAAACCATTTCTCCTTTTTTTCACCGCGGAGATTTTCGTACGATAACAACACTTTCTTGGCACGGGTAACGGGTGACCAGATCCGTGGAATAGAAAGACAACCTTCAAGAGGTACATCCGCACCATCTTCTTCTACTTCAACAACTTCTGGTTCTTTTGCTTCTACAACTTCAAGTATTTGAGGATTAATAATGACTTCTGTCTGTGATTCTGGAGTAGGTTTCATTATAAATATTGCAAGATCAAGGCCTACCTGATTGGCCGCAAGACCGACACCCATAGGATCAACCTGACTTATAAGTGTTTCTTCCATCTCACTTACAATCCGCTTAACTGATTTATCGATCTTATTTACTTTTTTTAGCTGTTTATTAAGTATGTTATTGGGTGCTTGAACAAGTTTATACATAATTATGTTGATTTCCGTGTATGGAGCAATATAAGTAATATGTTACATAAAAATACAGTTAATGCCATCATCGGAATGCTGATATAACCAAAGTAGAATGTATATCCTGCAGTACATGAGATCCCACCCGCTTTACAGGGAGCGGGGATCGTATTCGGGAATAACTGCATCAGATATTGATAGACAGCTATAGCTAACCCTCCAATATTTAAAAACAAAATATAGGGTGTGATTTTCTCTTTTCGGAGCATTGCAATATAAAGCAAAAATGGTTGCGGATACATGAATATACGTTGATACCAGCACAGATCACATGGTGGTATTTTAGCTATTTCAGAGAAAAATAAACTTCCAAGCATTGCAGCTAAGGTTGAAAGAAAAATGAGGATGTACGTATAAGGAGCAACATACTTCTTTAATACACCAAAGGTCTTTTTTGGAGAGATAATAAATGCTAATAAGATAATACCAATAACGATATGGCCTGCAAGGGCGCCTACAGCCATCAGATATTCTATAGTACTAATCATGAAGATATTATATCATCCTGAGTCATGATATACTTATTTTCATGAAACTATCGGTATGCCTTGCCACTCATAACGAAGAAGAGTTTATCCATTATCCTCTCGACAGTGTCTACGATATTGCAGACGAGATCATTATTGTTGACGGGAAATCTGAAGATAAAACGGTAGAGATTGCTAAAGAGTATGGTGATAAAGTCCACATATATATAGAAGATAATCCACCCATGTTCCATATCAACAAGCAAAAAGCTATCGAAAAAGCTAAAGGGGAGTGGATACTGCAACTGGATGCAGATGAAGCACTGTCTCCTGAACTAAAAAAGGAAATATTGAACCTTATTGATTCTCAGAGTGTCGACAAATCTGCCTATTGGATGCCCCGTAAGAACTATTTCCTGGGCAGATTCCTCACAAAAGGTGGTATATATCCAGACTACACTGTTCGCCTCTATAAAAACGGTTCTGCGCATTTTCCCTGCAAACATGTACATGAAAATGTCGAAATAAAGGGAGACGTAGGCTATTTAAAAGAGGATTTGCTTCATTATGCAGACCCCGATTTTTCCCGATATCTTAAAAGATGGGATCGTTATACAACGCTTGATGTTGAAATGCTGAAGAAAGATCATATTACGCCTTCATTTTTTGATTATATGATCTGGAAACCAATCACAACATTTGTGAGTATTTACCTGAGACATAGAGGATATATGGATGGATTTCAAGGATATGTCTGGGCACTCTTTTCTGCAACCCGAAACTGGGTGATCTATATTAAATGGAGAAGTTCACGGGCTTAAAAAATTCCTCCGCCTCTTCTGCCTCCTGCTGCGCCTTTTGTCATAATACCTAGCACACCCATTACCACTACCGCTGCAATAAGTAGTGGAGCTTTCATACGGGTATTTTTGAGGAGATCTATTATTCCTTTCCTTGCGTTTTCGCGTTCTTCGCCGGTTAATCCTTCTTTATCAAGTAATATCTCTAGGTCTCGTGAAAGAAGGGCAGCTTCAGATGCTATCTCTGCGGCTGTTCGGGTATCTTCACGAGCAGCCTGTTTTTCAGCTAATACTGTTTCGTCAATATTAACAAGATCATCAACCGCTTTCATAGCATCTGCATACTGCGCATTTAGCTTATCTAGTATAAACTGTTCAGTTGTATATGCTTCCTGATCATGTATATCCACCTGTTCACGAATTGTTTTTGCTGTATCTGTTACATCGAACTGGTCATCATTGATAGTAGTTTCTGATGCTTGTTGAGTTGCAGCTGCTCGTGCTTCGCGAAGTTTTCCGATACGGACATTGAGGGCTTTATGAATGCTACTGATTTTCTTTTTGGCTGATTCTCCTTTCGCCTTTCGAGCATCAGGATCAGTCTCCTGGACTAACTCTAATGATAATGCTACGATTTGTTCAGTTATCCCGTCAACATTAAGATCTTTGAGGCGTTGCTGCTCGGAAGAGACATCCTTGATTCTATCGTCAAAAGGTCTATTTTTTTTCTCAAGAGGTTTCACGTTTGTTTCAATAGATTTTATGTATTCACCGTTGACTGCGCCGATCTTATCGATAGACGCTGTCATTAATCGTGCTGTCCCTACGATACTTACCAAGCATTTTATTTCAACAGTATCTTTGGTTATAGCCTGTTCACGCTCATCGGCAGTAGATTGTTCGATACCTGTTGTAGCTTCTGTGGTTGCCGCAGCTTCTGTAGGTTCTCCTGGCTCGTGTGTGGGTTCTGCTGCTTGTCGATTTATCTCAGCAATTTCTTCCGGTATTGCGCGCGGTGCATCGGATGCTACTGGTCTACCGATAATGGCATCATCTGCAGTAACACGGGTAGTATCTTTTAACCAATCGGGTATATGAGCATCTGCTTCACCAGCATTGGCAGCAGGTGCGGTTTCCGTTGCGGGAGGTGGGGGAGTATTTCGTTCAACTACTACGGCTGATATGTTGTCTCCTGCGATCATCCCTGCTGTTTCGCGTGTCAAATGTTTTGCCATTTCTGCGGGACTGTCGTTCTCATGCCCGGCAAGTAAGATGCGTTTCATAATTTCACCCTGATATTTCATATGAAGCTGCTCACGAGCTGCAGCCTTATCTGCATATTGATCTGGATTAGGAAATTGCTGATCCAATAATGCATTCTCTCTTTGAAATTCTGTGTCGATATCTTTTAGTGTTTCGTCTGTTGTGGCGGTTAAACCTCCTCTTTCTTCATTAAACACACTTTCCCATACACCATCGCATACAAGTACCATCTTTTCACCAACTTGCATGTTGTAATCATCACCTTCATAGATCTCTATTTCATCAGGTGATAGTTTTCCATCTAGAGCACGATAAAGATTGCTCTTATTGGGATCCTTAAATATTCCAGAGGGTTCCGTCATACCCGCTATCATTGATCTAAATACAAAGCTATGATCACGAGTAATCATTGCTGTTGTACCATCTGGCTCTATTCTATACGCACGCGCATCGCCCGCAGAACCTAGGATTGTTCTACCATCTGGGGTAGTTAAGGCAACTATTGCCGTAGCTCCAGAGTTTGATCCTTTCTTTTCGTTATACTTTTTAATCAGTTCATTTGCTTTGGTCATAGCTCCTCGTACCGTTTCTCCATTCAGCTGATTACCTTCTATAGAAGCTACGTTTGCGACTTCATGTACAATTGCAAACATGCCTATACTACTTGCGATTTCTCCTGCTCCATGGCCACCCATGCCATCGAGTACGATGTCGAGACTACCAATTTTACCTTCTTTTTTCAGTTGCTCTATTTTGTCCCATGTAGCTTGTATACTTTCGGCGGTTACATCAGGCATATCCAGTTCATGCAATATGGTGGCTAGATGTGCAGCACGTTCATGACCATCACTAACAATTTTATCTTTAGTTCCTCCAATTTCTCCTAAATGTAATCCTGACCCTGAAAAAATAGCATCTTCATCTGCTGCGTCTGGTCGTCCTCCGCGGTGCGACTCACCGGCAGATACAAATTCACCTTTTGGTGCTGGTTCTCTTTCGGTAGACTCTGGCTTTTTCGGTGGTTCAGGTGATGGGGGAGCATCAGGTGTTGCTTCGGGAGCGGGTACAGCAGCTACAACGGGTGCTTCAGGTATAGATGGAGGAGGGGGAGTAGCTTCCGGAGTCCTTGTCTGATTGACTGGTTCAGAATACCCTGGAGCTTTTTTCACAAGCTCGCCGGTTACAGGGTCTAGCGATACCACACCTTCCCGGGAATCAATACGTCTTTTTCTTTTCTCAGTATCTACTTCGGCACGCACTTTTACCAGTTGTGCAGCTAACTCTGTACTATTTTTTTGCTGTTTGGCTAGTTCCTCACGCATTTTCGTAAGAGTTTTTCTTCTTCTTTCCACAATTGATTTAAAACCATCTTGTTTATAGGTAGGTTCTTTATCCGCGTTTGCTTTTTGCTGTGCCAGTTCAATTTTGAGTTTACTAATCTCTGCTTCTATACGTTTGATGCGTACGCGCGTTTCAAGTGCAGTTATCATCAACCCACGAAGCTTATCATTGGCCATTTCTGAAGGTCCATGAGAAAGAAGCGCCTGATCAACTCCTGCGCGTACTGCTTCCATGATCGGCATCTTATGATTATTCCTGAAATATTTATATCGAGATATACCTCCACCTTCTGTTTTGGGATTTGTTAGGTAGAGATCCAGTTTCTGATTTTCATTTCTTTCGTTTGCTGGTGTGGCAACAGTTTGATCAAAGTAGTCTATAGCCTCAGCCATTGCTTTCTGAAATGCTCTCATTTCACGTTCGCCACCTGGCCAGTTTGAAGCGTCTGCTACATCAAAACCGAATAATTCTGCCTGTTCAGCTCGTGAGCTAATAAGTGGTAATGCTAATCCTGGTTCTATTTGTTTGCGTTCGCGATCGGTAAGTTCCCATGGCTCACGCTGTCTTAACTCTGCAGTTAGTGCATCAACGCGAGGGACATATACAGGTTCAGCTTCAGCGATTTTATATGGATTAATAAACCCGCCTTCATCATCGCGTTTAACCTGTCCTTGAGGAGTTCCATCGAGTATTGTTTGTTCCTGTTCACGTTGCCATGTAGCTTGCTTGAGGCCTTCAGCCGTGTCATCCATCATCTGTCTTACGTATGCAGTACGAGCTGCACGTTTTTCATCCTCTGTAGCATTTTCTGGGAGTCCTGGTATTTTAAAACCAGCTTTCTGTATTTTCTCTCGTATCTCGGCATCCAAACGCACTCGTTCGGCTTCAGCCTCTTGTTGTGCCCTCATATCATCGAGTTCTCTTTGTCTTGCTTCCTGTTGGCCAAGTTGCCTACCTTCCTCTGCAGCTTTTTCTAAGCCTTTTATAAAATCAGATGTACCAGCTTCAGGTAATTTATGCTGCGGAAGTAATTGGTCTGGCGATGTAATGCCTCTCACTACATTGCCTATCAGCGACTGCTCTCCGGGAACTCGAGTAACTTTTGGCTGTTGTGCTTCTACGCGCTGGTCATCTAAGTTGATACCCGCTTGTGTTATATTTTCGTTTGTTCGTGCCATCATATCGGCTACTTTCTGGTTTCTTTGTTCCTGTCTAGCACCATCAGGAAGAGAAGTGTCAGTGCGAAGTACATTTAGTCCTGGTTCATTAGGCAAAGGAAGTGG
>CAYMIY010000003.1:0-15914 GCA_964390735.1 uncultured Gammaproteobacteria bacterium | reverse complement strand
GAGAAGTGTCAGTGCGAAGTACATTTAGTCCTGGTTCATTAGGCAAAGGAAGTGGATCAACTTCATCAACACCAACCATAGCTTCCATGATCGGTTCCGCGGGGGGGACATCAGGTTCACTTAATTTTTTGAGAAGACCTAATATTTTTTTACCTAATGGTTCATTGCGTTCCCGTTGCTTCTTACGTGCCTCATCAGCACGATCCAAAAAATCATCTACTTCACGATGTGGGGCTTCAGAAAGATTAGGAGCCGTCTGTGGTAATTGTTCTGGAGGTCGATCATTTTGTGCCATGATATTACTTATTATTCACCAGATTTAACGCTTCGTCAAGTCGGTTTTCTTTTATGTGTGCGCGCATTTGATTAATAAGGTCTTCGTCATTTTTTGATCTCTCCAGGGTGAGCAAATTTATGTACAGTCCGCCAAATTCCGGGTGTTGCATTGTGAACGCCTCGATCTTTTTCTCCATGTCTTCAGAAGAAGTGAACGGAGTCATTTTAAGGAAGTCTTTTGTGACCAATTTGGCTTGATCACTGGTAATATCACCCCTCTGAAGAAAGTCCACAAGAAGGCGAAGATATTCTTCTTCTAATTTTTCTATAAATGCGACCGTTAGTTTCATATAATTATTCGATTGTGATCCCCGCGAAAACGGGGATCCAGAGAATAGAAATTCACACAGGATTATTCTACCTCGATCTAATTGTATATTATATCAGTTACTTGGTATATACTAAATAAATGACACTTCGCCCCTTGGCCATTATTACTATTGTATCGGCAACAGGCATCATTACCGCATGGTCATTCCTTTCTTACCTTGGAGCCCGTGCAAAAGCCGCAGAGGCACCTCTCATCGATCTGAGTACGACTTCTACAGAATCAGGAGTTGATACGACAAATACGGTATCAAACTTTTCGATTTATTCTCAAAATACATATTTATATAAAAGCGCCCAGACTGGAGTGAGTGCGGCAAATGAGTTTATCGACAAAGGACCAGAAGTGACTGATTCAAATGTGCAAGGAATTTTCAGCGGATTGTTACCATCACAGTCAAAAAGAAAAAGCAAAAGAATTATTCCTTCACAGTTTGCTGCAAATGCACTTCTCACCAGAACGAAGAAAGATAGAGGAGAGCATTATTACTATCGTCAAAGTGTATCTGGCGTGCCCGTATATAAATCGAATCTTGCTGTGCATGTCAAAAATAATAATGAGATCTACGCACTTGATGGAAGTGTTATTCTATCATCTACGGTTGGTAATGCTAAGTTAAGTAAGAAAGAAGCGGAAGATAAGGTCTTGGATTGGGCTAAATCCCTCTATCCGGATAGTGCTTCAGAACTGAAGGTATACAAGTCAGAAAAAGTAATTTATAACAATCGGATACTCGGACGTGATGGTGATTCCCTGAATCACCCGGCTCTTAGTGTACTCATCATCATTAATCGTAAACCTATCATGCCATTGAACACGTTTGTGATATCACTTGAAGATGGATCGATTCTGTATACCGAGTCGCTTAAGAAAGATATTCTTGATCGAGGCATTTATGTATGTTTAAATGGATCAACAAACTGTACACTCAAACGTCAGGAAGGAGACCCGGTGAGTAACGATGCTGATGTCGATAAAACATATCAGTATCTGGGAGACGCATACAACTTCTTCTTCAGTGCTCATCAGCGCGATAGTTACGATAACGCAGGTGGACTGCTTGACGCATTTACTCACCTCACTACCCAGACACAGTGTCCGAATGCATTCTGGTCTTCAGCTCCTGGAAATTATTTTGGCATCTGTGAAGGCATGTCCGGCCAGGACGTTCTTGTGCATGAATTTACTCATGCAGTTACAGAAAATACAGCTTCACTGCTTACCACAGATCAATCGGGAGCACTGAATGAAGCTCTTTCCGATGTAATGGCACTGAGTGTAGATACAGCAAACTGGACAATAGGCGAAACAACATCACTTGGCTTTGTCCGTGATGCATCAAACCCGAGTAGAGACCGGAGTGGTGCACATCCTGACAGATTATTCTCTACAAATTATTATTGTGGGGCGTCTGATGATGGTGGCATTCATGTGAACATGACCGTTATTACCAAAGCTTTTTATCTTATGGTTACCGGCGGTTCATTTAATGGATGCACCATTACGCCAGTGGCCCGTGATAAAGCCTCAAATGTCTTCTATCGGGCACTAACTGTTTACTTTACGCCTACCTCAAACTATAAAACGGCATATAACAGCCTTGTTCAAGCATGTTCTGATTTGTATGTCGCAAATTCGTCTACCTGTAATCAGATAAAGGCAGCACTGCAGGCAGTGGAGCTGGATCAGCAACCATCAGGAACACAGAAAGGACCAAGTTGCACGAATGTTGCCCGTGTACAGCCAGCATGTGCGAGTGGCGTAACGCCAACTACCGGAGCAAGCCCGACACCAACATCATCGGTCCCGACATCCACACCGATTCCGGGATCTACATCCACACCAACTCCTACAGCAACACCAATAAATAATCCTACAGCCACTCCAACACAGCCGGGACCAACTCGTACGCCAACTCCCACGCTCATTCCGCAGCCAACGGCAACCCCTACAACACGGCCTACACCAACACTGGTTATTACACCGTCGGCAAATGATGTGATCGTACGCATGAAACTTAAGTTCCAGGGGATTCTTACACAACCACACGCTAACCAAGATGTAATGACTGTGCGCGTAGGGGTCAGGACCCGAGATACAACTGCTATTGTGTATCGGACAGGAGAATTTTCCTCAGATGCTAAGGGGATCTGGTCAGGCCTTGTATTTTTTCCAGCATTGCCTCCAGGATCAGATTATGTGCTATATGTGAAGGGTCCGAAACATATCCAGAAAAAGATTTGTACCGCCAATCCGTACGAAACGTTTGAAGGTACCTACAGGTGTGATGATACGCAGACGATAACATTGAAAAAAGGGGAAAATAGTTTTGATTTCAGTACAATTTATTTGTTAGTAGGCGATCTTCCGGTACAGGATGAAATGGCTAACTCGTACGATCTTGCAACTATATATAAATACCTCGGTCGAACGGATCAGGAAGCGCTCGATAATGCAGATCTGAATATGGATGGTATCGTAGACAGTCAGGACTTTTCACTCGTGATTAAAGCGTTATCATTTAGATTTGATGACTAGTATGAAACGAACTACAGCAGCAATAATAATACTCATTGTGCTTCTTATACTGATAGGTATCATATATCGTCTTTCGCGAACAGACAAAAAAAGTTCAGTTCATCCTACAGTCTCGCCTGTGACATCAATAACACTTGCACCTGCATTATCACAAGCCCCTGCTTCTGAAATAACAGGACTCGTAAAGCTAGTGAGCCAGGGACAGGTGTCTGCATATGTCCCAAACGATCAGATTACCGTGTTAGTCGAAGCAAGTACATCTAGTACACCTGTTATCGGATATGACATTGTTATTCCGTACAATCCTGAAATTATGGCTTTTTCATCTGCACAGTCGAGTGATGATAGATTTACTCTGATTGCAAATCAGAAAAATAATACATTAGTTATTACTGGCGTAAAGAAGCCGGAACAGAAAGAAAAGATTACATTATCTAGTACCGTACTCGCAAAAGTAACATTTAAGGCTTTGCGAAAGGCACATTATGAAATGACGCCGTTATTTGGTTTGCATAAAACAAATGATACAAATCTGATGTCAGAAAAAGGGAACGATATAACGGGAAAAGTACAGGGCATTGCGATTAATATAGGTACACCTATTACAGTTACAAAAGATAAAAACGTATCTATAGATGGCGGTCTTGAGCTTTCATTGACGAGTACCACAACCATTCCGAAAAACTGTGCTGATTGTATGGAGACAACTCAACTTGAGGTTATAAGTGGCGGAGCGCGACAGTCGATATCATATCGGTTTGGCGGATTTGCCGGATTTCATCAGAATTCACAGGAAGCGTTTAATACCATTTTCGTTGTGACTAAGATAACTGATGGGGGAGTATCACTTATTTATATACCAAAAGGGAATTAAGCTGCGCCGATTTTGAACTCTACCACGTCACCATCCTGCATGACATGGTCTTTGCCCACGATCTGTACTTTTCCGGTCTCGCGTGCTTTTACCCAGCCGTGACATGCAACGAAGTCTTCATACTTTACGATATCTGCTTTTATAAAATGCTTGATAAAGTCAGTATGAATGACGCCTGCGGCGAGAGGAGCGACGGTTCCTTTTTCGATGGTCCATGCGCGCACTTCTTTTTCGCCTGCGGTAAGGAATGAAATGAGTCCGAGGGTTTTGTAAGCCTGTCGAATAAGGTGGTTTAATCCTGTTTCGTTCAGGTCATACTGTGCCAGGAATTCTTTCTGTTCTTCTTCACTGAATGACAACACATCTGTTTCGAGTTTTGCGCAGAGATAGATATATGGAACGTGGAACTTAGAACCTGGAACGTTGTCATCCTGAACTTGTTTCAGGATCTGCTCTATCTTTTGTTCGGTTTCCGCTTTGTGCTCAAGCTGGTTTTCAGATACATTAAAGACATAAATCACCGGTTTCATGGTCAAAAGATTCAGCTGTTTTATTGCTTTTCTCTCGTCTTCATCCATCTCCATCTTATAAGCCCATAGTCCAGTGTTAAGGTGTGCTTCCATTTTTTGAACAGTTTCATATGCATGGACCTCCTCTTTGCTCGCACTCTGTTTGGGTTTTTGTTGCTTAGAGACCGTTGCAAGGTCCGCTAACACGAGCTCTGTTTCGATGGTTTTTATGTCATCAACGGGGTCTATTTTATTGGCGACATGAATCACATCGCCATCCTCAAAAATGCGAACAACATGCACAATGGCTGATACTTCACGGATGTGTGAAAGGAATTTATTACCCAGACCTTCACCGGTTGAAGCACCGCGTACGAGGCCTGCAATATCATAAAATTCTACAGCTGCAGGGACAATTGTCGTAGTATTTACTATTTTGGCAAGAACGGGGAGTCGGTCATCAGGAACTTCAACTATGCCTACATTAGGTTCGATTGTTGCAAACGGGTAGTTCGCAGCGAATGCGACCTGCTTCTTGAGGAGCGCGTTAAAGAGTGTTGATTTACCCACGTTTGGGAGTCCGACGATGCCGATTTCTAAGTTAGCCATGGGAGTATTATAGCAGCTCTTGTTAACAAATAGATCCTGTGATACTATTTTTATATGGAAGGGGAGTATCGACAAGAAAAAGATATACATCACATAGTAGGGGAGTTTAATATTGCTGCGTCGAGCTATCATAGAAAGATTTTTGAAGAAAAATACTTGCATACTGATCCGCGTTTTCGTTGCTTTACAGATGAAATGGAGGAAGGTGTTGCAGGATTCTTAGGATTACCCGAATCTGACTCAGAGCGAAACCAGCTGATAGATAGATATCGAAAGCATCCTGATGCAGACTGGGGAGATATCGCTCTTGCTGCTATGTCGGAATATTTAAGGCATCGGACTGAAATAAGATTTGCTTTTGGAAAGGATTGGAGAAATTGCTTTGATGATGCCGCAGGCGTTCAGGCATTATCTGAGAAATCACTTTCACTGCTAGATGACCTCATTGACCTTACGGCACTACCTAAAGATGGAAATGGACATGAGCGTTTAATGTCCCTGGTAAATGGGGGAGCACTAAAAGGCCTTATAACTACAGAAGAGAGGCTACAACTATTAATCGATATAGCACAGGCTGAGTCGGCAGCTGCTGCTGAGTATAATCAAAAACAGGAACATGCTATGTTAGCTGCCGCTACTGCAGCAGTAACGGAGGCAGATGCAGAACGGGTGCGTGAGGAAAAAGGTGATGTAGAACCAGAAGAAACTTATGATGATTCTCCAGAACCCCCTACGGCAGGATTTATGAAACCTTCCGGTTTATCATATAGATTTATAGGGACAAATGCACAGAAGGAGCGCATCACAAAAAGACCACATCATCACAATCGATGGACTGATGAAGGACATAAAATCCACGAAGAAGAAAAAAAACAAAAATACCCAAAAGATAATACACCTGAAAAAAGACGAAAAAAGGAGGAGAAAGCAGAATTAGGTGCTCATGTTCACTATGTTTGGGATGACTATCCAATGCCTAAAAATATGAGAGATCTATACTATGATCCTGATTATGATCCTGATTATGATCTTGAACATATTGATTTAGAGACGGATGAAGGCCCAGGAGCTTACTTTGTAGGGGAACGATATGACTATGAACATTTTAATGCCAATGGTACTCCGATCCGAGATATGCCCGCTTTTTCTCATCCAGGAGGTGTGAGTGATGATTACGCGGATGAGCAGGAAAAACGAAGGCCAATGACAGGAACAAAGGGAATAAGAGATCTGCCAAGAGAAGAACGCGTTAAAGCGTGGAAATTAAAGAATTTTGGAAGGAATTACCCGTAAGCTATGCAAATTTCTGATGTATGTGAGTTGCATTGACACTATATTGAGCGGGTATATATACTTACAAAGTATGAAACTGATGTTAAAAAATCTTCGATTTGACTCCATAAAAGCAGATATAGTTGCAGGTATAACGGTAGCTCTTGTTCTTATCCCGCAATCACTTGCTTACGCTCAGTTGGCAGGATTGCCAGTAACTTTTGGGCTCTATGCTGCGCTATTGCCGCCGTTTGTTGCTGCACTATTTGGGTCAAGTAAGCAGTTATCGACAGGCCCTGTGGCAGTATTATCACTTATGACGGCAGCAGCTATTACACCATATGCAGATCCAGGAACTGCTATATATGCGACATATGCCGTATTACTTGCGGTATGTCTTGGTGTGTTTCAGATACTTCTGGGTGTATTAAAACTGGGGGGATTGATCAGTTTTCTATCGCATCCAGTAGTGTATGGATTCACCAATGCAGCGGCTTTAGTTATTGCAACTACCCAGTTGTCAAAATTTTTTGGTGTTTCTGTGGGTACTTATGAACATCATTATCAAACTGTTCTGGCAGTAATACAACAAGCTATCTTTCATACGGATGTAACTACTCTCATTTTTGGACTTACAGCCTTTGGTGTTATGTATCTACTAAAAAAAATAAATACAAATATACCAGCTGTTTTACTAGTTGTATTCTTTTCGATACTTATCTCATGGATATTTCAATATAAAGGATCTATCGTAGGATACATACCACCCGGCATACCGGCTCTACATATTCCCGTGATTGATCTAGCTGTTCTTCCATCGATGATCCTTACCATAATTACCATGGGACTTATTGGTTTTACAGAAGCTATATCCATTGCTCAGGCGATCGCAGTAAAAAACCGTGACAAAGTGAACCCCAACAGGGAATTAATAGGGCAGGGAATAGCAAACCTGGTAGGAGCATTTACAGGTGCATACCCCGTGGCTGGATCATTTTCGCGGACGGCTGTTAATTATCAGGCAGGGGCTCGTAGTTGGATGTCCAGTATGTTTACCAGCATAGTGGTGTTGATAACATTACTTTTTTTTACTCGTTTGCTTTTTTACCTTCCTCAAGTAGTTCTGGCATCGGTTATCGTTTTGTCTGTAAGTGGGTTATTGGATATGAGGAAGTTAGGACACATCTGGAATAATAGTAAATTTGATGCTCTTGCAGCTCTTATTACGTTTAGTGCGACGTTATACTATGCACCACATCTTGAAAAAGGTGTTATTCTTGGAGTCGTATGTTCAATCAGTTATTACGTATATCGGAATGCCCGGCCTCGCATCGTGTTTTTGTCTAAATACAGAGACGGGGCCTTACATGACGTTGAGAGATTCAGAATGGATAGATGCAAAAATATTGCCGTAGTCAGATTAGATGCCCCTCTTTTCTTTGCTAACTCTCGCTACTTTGAAAACGAAATAATTGATGACCTGGCAAAAAATAAAAATACAAAATATGTGCTTTTGGATGGAAGTGGTATTAATGAAATTGATGCAACAGGTGAGGAGATGCTATCTTCAATGCTTGACCTGTTAAAAGAATCAGGTAAGGATCTTTATTTTTCACATATGAAAGGTCAGATACTTGATGTGTTAACTCGCTCTGGTTTCACTAAACATGCGGGTAGTAATCATTTTTTCGCGACAACACCACAGGCAATGATGACACTCATAGCCCGACTCGAGCATAAGCATGCTCATATTGATCAGGCTTCCTGTCCGCTACAAATGTATATTAAAAAACAACGATCACAATTAACGACAAACAAAGATAAAAGAGAAACCATTGCATATTTTTATCATAAACTCATTCATCAGCCCGCGCTATAATATGTAGACTATTTATCTTGAATATAATATCTGATTTCTTCTCGTGCTGGATCAAGTAGATGATATAAGTAAGTAATATCTTCATCAGTGTGCCTGATACATCCGGAGCTTCCTGCATTCGTATCTGATAGACGCGTCGTATCACCATTTACACCATGCAGACCAAAAGCACCTGGCAAGACCCAGTTACACTGCCCATTACATTCTAAATAGGGAACAGGACCATAGGGTGATTTTTGTGAACCTGGAATGTCCAGTGTAAGAAAATAAGGTGCCGTTTCGGGGTTGTTCTCGACCTTCTTCTTGCCTATAATTTTCCAGTATTTTCGGCCAATCAGGTGGGGTAGCGGTGTTGGCCTTTTTCCCGGAGAACCAGATTTAACAATGAATGACTTTACTAGGACGCTTCGTGAAACATCTCCTGGTATACCTTTATACAGCATTTCTTTATTAGATGTCCGATGCAACATAAACCAGTATGTAGATATAGTTTTCAATGGAGGAGTGCTTTTTTTCCACTGATACAGGAGAAAAACAACATATAATAAACTTACAAATACACCCGCTATTACTAATTTCATACGAATCATTGTACCAGCTTTGTTACAATACAGTCATGAAAAGGCTGTCTGTAATTACATTACTTATAATGTGTGTTTTTCTAGCTACGGGAATACTGTATTATAATTACTCAGTCACACTAAGGAATAACATCTCACAGGATCCACCTATAACTTCGCAAATTATAAATGTTTCCCCTCCCGATAGTATACCTGCACAATATCAACTCTATAATGATTATCATATCTACCAGACATTTAATAATTGTGGTCCTGCCTCATTATCCATGGCTTTATCCTATTATGACATTCATGTCTCTCAGGACATATTAGGTAAAGCTCTAAGACCTTATCAGAATTCACAAGGTATAAACGATGATAAGTCAGTTACGCTAAGTGAACTAGCTGTAAAATCTCGTGATTATTCCTTAATACCGTATCATCGACCAGGTGGTACAATACCCATTCTGAAACAATTTATCGCTCATGATATTCCTGTTATCACACGAACCTTGTTACATCCTTCAGATGATATAGGTCATTTCAGAGTCATAAAAGGATATGATGATAAAACAGAAGAAATAATACAGGATGATTCAATGCAAGGTCATGATATCAGGTATTCTTATCAAGATTTTAATGCGATATGGAAAGCTTTTGGATATGAATATCTGGTGTTAATTCCTAACGATAAAGCAGAGATCGCAAAAGTAATGTTAGGTGACAGCTATGATGAGCAAAAAGCCTGGAAACAAGCTGTAACATATTACAATGATATGTTACAACAATCTCCTGATGATGTATCGACTGTGTTCAATGCATCAGTTGCATATTATCATGTAGGCAACTATAGCAAATCAATAGAGTTATTTGAATCCGTATCAACACGCTTGCCGGAAAAAGCATTATGGTATCAGATTGAGCCAATCCAGGCATATGCAAAGCTATCAGATAAACAGAAATTATTTGAGATTACCGACTCTATTCTCAATAATCAGAATAGGGCTTTTTCAGAATTGTATTTGTTAAGAGGAGACCTGTTAGTTAAGGAGGGTGATATGATTGCCGCAAAACAAGAGTATGAGAAAGCGATTTTGTACAACACATCGTTAATCGAAGCTACAAAAAAATTGGAATCATTATAACTGTATACACACGGTCGTTTGACTTGTCCTATAGCATGGTATAATACTTTACGTAATTGAAGTATATATAGGAGGGGTCATGAAGAAAAAAACTCCGTTCGCTACGATTCTCATGATGATCATGACTATCGTATTGCTTCTGACTGCTGCAACCTATATGCTAGGATTTGTGGCTATGATGAGAATACAGTATGGTTACTGGGGTGGTGTAGGCGCTGCAGTTGGGTGCGTATGCGCACTACTCACTTTGATGTATATTGTTGTCCGGTCACTGAAGGACCGTCACTAATTCTATTCCCCCGACCTGACGATTGCATGTATGTGCAGTCCGATACTCAGGGGGACTTACTCTAACCTAATTAACTTTCAGATATCTATCCATAAAAGCTACACTTCGTTGCATTGCAGTATTAAATGAGATTGATATATTATGATCATCACCTTCATAGGTGAATAATTCACCTGTTTTGTTGCTTTTCTTTAGAGCCTCACTAAGGCGTTCACTGAAAAGTACTGGAACTTCTTCATCTGCAGTTCCATGATGAATTTGAACGGGACCTGAGATATCTTTTACATAGGTAATAGGAGCAATCGAATCCCAGAAGGCGGGGTTCTGTTCAAAGGTGCCATAGGTATCTATGAGTGTCTGACGCCCGGGTCGACGAGCTGCCTGTTCCCGTTGCGAAGGAGTAAAGGGGCGTGCACGGTGCCAGTTGTTTGCTAAATCATAATAGTTAGCAACAACGCCTGCCCAGATCACACCAACTTTAACATCTTTGGTTACAACCATAGAACGAAGCGTGATAGCTCCGCCCATCGAATGTCCCCACATACCAATTCTATTTGGATCCGCTCCTTTAAACTTCTTGATAGATGAGACAGCATTCAGTACGTCGATGGTATAAGCAGGCGAGTAGTATGCGCCTTCAGGGTTGCCTTCAGAATTACCGTGCCCACGATAGTCAGACCTGAAAACGATATACCCGTTTCGTGAAAATGCATCGGTGTATGCGATATACCTTTCAGTGGTTCGATATTCAGCAGGAGGAATGTATCCGTGGTTGAAAATGACAACGGGCCATCCTGTTTTTGGGGCCTCACCCTTGGGAACGGTAAGAAGCGCATATATTTTAAGGCCATCTGATTTATACGATGCAATGTATCTCTGATAATTACTTCCAGCTGGGAGTGTCTGTTCAATTACTAATTCACTTCCTGGATAGGATTGTCTACGCATATATTCCACTGAGAGAGGAATAGATTGAGGCACTGGACCGCCATCGTTTACCCGATTAGTACCCTGATCTATATGTACAGGAGATGATTTTTTACCTCCATACTTGTTGTAATACCATCCAATACAACTAAACAAGACAACGGTTATTGCGGCAACAACAAGAGTAATTTTCACATGTATAGTTTATCAAACGAAGCTGAGAGGTTTGTAAGAATCACTAATCCTTACTGTTGCAGAAAATATTTTAATAGATGTAGAATGATGATATGCCGAAAAACATACAATCTGCTGTTGAAATCACATCTGTTGCTAAAGCATATGCATCTACAAAAGCTGTCAGGAATATTTCTCTTTCAATACCCCAAGGATGTTTACATGCACTTATTGGGCCAAATGGTGCAGGTAAAAGTACTTTGATGAAAATGATAGTCGGGCTCCTCAGACAAGACAAAGGAACTATCCATATATTTGATAAAGATACGATTGAAAGATCGCTGGAAGCCAAGAGTATGCTTAGTTATATTTCAGATGATCCGACTCCATATGATTATCTATCCGGTATGGAATTTATCGAACTAACAGCGCGCCTTCGTGGCCTTATCATGGAAGATGCTCTGTCTATCGCGAAAAGACTTATTAAACTCTTTAAACTGGGAAAAATGATCAGACAACCCGTGTCACAGTACTCCAGAGGCAGTCGGCAGAAAGTAGCGTTTATAGCTGCAATGATCAGCAATCCTCAGATTCTTGTCATTGATGAACCGATAGTAGGACTAGATCCGGGGAGTATAGACGTATTTGGTGAGGAACTTCTTGCTTATGTCAAAAAAGGTGGGACGGTCCTTCTGGCGACTCACATACTTTCTTTTGCAGCCAAATACGCAGATCGTGTTGCCGTTATGTTTGAAGGACAGGTCGTGATAGAGCGTGCCATTACAGAAAACACAAATCTTGAGCGTATTTATGAGTTAGCCCTGCAATCATGAGCCAGGAAATGATACTGGTACTGCATGACCTGAGAGAGGCGAGAGGATGGTTTCGCACACATCGTTCAAGCAAAATAATTGTAATACTTGGATTCTTACTCGTTATTGCGGTTACAATGGCCTGTATCTTCGGTATCAGCTACGCATACTTCAGAAATCTCTCTATGTACGGCTCATATGGTCAAGCAACTGCTACATACCTTATTCATGCAGCACTCCTGGTAATTAGTATCCTTGCTGTCGGATCCTCAACAGCAGCAGCCGTTAATTTCCTTTTTACGAAAAACAGAAAACTTGATTATCTGAAAGCATTGCCTATCAAAGACAGCGTTATCGTACAATGGTTTGCTATAAAAAATGTTCTCTTAGCCGGATTGTTGTTCTCAATACTCATTATCCCTGTTCTATCCGCATATAGTATAGGATTACTTCATGGGCTGACATTCCCATATATTGCCCGTTCTGTATTCCTGATGATTGTTCTTACCATAATGACGCATAGTATTGGAAGTCTCCTGGCATTTGTCATAGTGCCGGTCATTGGAAAAAATAAGAGAATGTTTTTTCTCCTGGGGATGTTTAGTATGTTACTAGGGATCATAGGTATTCTCAGAATTATTTTCCCATCAACACTGGCAACGTTGTACTATGCACCTCCTGAGCAGTTTAATGTCATTTACCACTCACTTCCTCTGGCCAATCCTTATCTGCCAACGTTGTGGATGACAATGATTGTGATAAGTAATACATTGACACCCGTTGTGAGTTTAGCTATCGCAACAATTCTCGTAGCTGTCGGTTCACATTATGTACAAAGTAATAGATATAATCGCGTCTATCAGAATCTACAGAGTGTTCCATTTGAGCAGACATCGGCTACGCCAATAACCCAAGATATTCTTAAAGAAGGAGATCCATTATTTCTTAAAGATATCTTATCGATAATACGTAGCCCTTCAGAAGTTGGATATATCGTATTCCTTATGGCACTTGCTATTTTTTTCTTTGTATTTTTATTTTATGCCGGCTCCTTCAGATACGCTTCTTCTATGTGGGGGATAGGACTCATCACATTTACGTTAGGATGGTTGCTTTTTTTTGTTACAGCTTTTTTGTTGCGGCTCGTGTTTCCTCTTATGGCACATGAAAAAAAGACGATATGGTATTTATTTCCGTTACCACTTCCGGCAAGCCAGATAGTCATCTCTAAAATGAAAGCATGCCTTGTCATTTCATCACTTTTTGTATTGTTTTCAGTGATATTATGGGGAGTTGCACCCATTCCTGCTGCTCTAAAGGTTTTCCTTATAGTTGTAAGCTCATGGGCTATATTGTCGCTCTCGTTAATTCATGTCACACTCGGTATGATTCGTACTAATTTTGCTGATGGTGATGAACCTGAAAAGGTAAGTACAAGCATGATGGGCATGTTGGCATTGGCTTGTTCCATATTGATCGTATCAGGGGTATGTTATAGCGTGTATACCATGCTGGCCACAGGACTACTGCCGGTATACTTTGGGTTATCAGCTACGGTCTGTAGTATCATTCTTCCGTTCTACCTTCTTGTGAAAGCGAAGAGTTCTGTAGAACACTACGAATTCCAATAAGAGATAAAGTAGGCTAATCAGTGAAATAACATCAGCAAGCCACATAATAGAAGTTTTACCATACTGTACATCGAGCACGTGTGTCCCTGCAGGCATTGATGTTTTAAATATTCCCTCCTCTGAAAAATGATAGTTTACAGGCACACCCTTGTTGTCTATTTTCATTGTCCATCCTGGAAAGTAGTAATGGAAAATGCGAACATCGGTCTTTTTTTTACCCGTTAATACAGCATGTATTGAAAGTGGTGTTACTGTTTTTGATTCTATTTTTGTAGAGTCATTCACTTCGATTAGTCGGGAAGCTGTCGTACCTGCACATTTATTTACCCACACAGGAATATATTCATCACCCCAGCTTGTTGCGCATAATCCCGTATCTTCTGCCGTGTATTCATAGAAAAATGAATATTCCTTCGGATGGAATGCCGTGAAAAAAACTGCACAGCACGCGACCACAAGAGCGATGCCTATATACTTTAAGTAGGCAGTCTTTACGACACTCATCCATAATCCTGTAAAGAAGGGGATGATAAATGACAAAACAACGAATACTCGCCAGGGAAATTGTAGTATACGTGAAACAGGAAGCGTTATTATCCAGAACAGGATGAATTCCCTGGAGAGTAGAGAGTATATAAATATTGATAAGAAGCCCCAAAATAACAAATCAAGTTTCTTATCAGCTGTTTTTTTGCGATATGTAATAAATGACGCAATAATACCTATAGCTATCGTAATAAAGAGCAGACCAGAATGTTTGACTTCAGGAATAAAGGGAATCTGGACTTTCAGGAGATTCATATAAGGTTCAAGAAGTCCAAGAATCTGTCCTGTGTTCTGATTGGAATAATTTACTTTGACGATGGGCAGGTAATAATAAGAAGGTATCCAGAAAAAGGCAGAGAGACCAAGACCAAGGGCAAAATGAATCCAGTATTGTATATTCTTTAGATGGAAACATAATCCATACAGAAGCACCAATGCGATAATCATGAGTCCACTTACGTTATGAGAAATAAGGGCAAGTCCCAGGAATATTGAGATGAGATATCCGTATCGTTTGTTTTTTTCGAACATAAAAATACCAGCAAAAATGGCAGGCAAAAAAGCCATCGCAAGAGCTTCACCAACACCGCCTCGAATATAAGTATCGAAACCCCGGTAGGGGAAAAATGTAAAAAAGATCGTTGCCACTACTGCTGCGATCTTTGTCATTTTTTGTCTTGCTGCCCAGTAAAAGAAAAAAGGTCCGATAAGTAAGGGAAGTACATACACCCATTTAGTCGCTACGATATGGCTGAATTTACCAGTCATGTATAAGAAAGCGCCAAGATAATAGGGAAGGGGCGCATAAAAAAGATAGAGAGGATATCCAAATCCATGAGCCAGTTCACCCGACCATCGTACTGGCATATTATGTATCCAGTCATGACGTACGAGTTCTTTAGCCATGTATACGATACGAACTACGGTTATGTCATCAATTGTCCTGAAGAATCCGGTATGAAAGAGAGCTTTTGCTGAAAAAAATGTTGCAATAGCAATAATAAGAAGGGGGATAGACTCACGTTTTATCAGGTGCCGCATGACGTTATTATATACCTCATCATATGTAAAATGGTATAACTAATCTATGGCAGAAGACGAACATATACATACACCAGGAGAAGGACTACGTAAAGATCGTGATCAGACATTATCATTAACTTCACTAAGAGCTAGCGCACGGGAGATAACGAATCCAGATCATCACATCATCCAGCCAGGTAGCATTTTCGAACCTGAGTTCGACATTGAAGAAATAAAAGAACTTCCCCATGATGAGCGTGCCGCAGCAATTGTTGAATTTAAACAGAAACTCATTTATCAACAACATGGATACGCTATGCTCAGATCAGAGTTGATTAGCACCTTCAAAGCAAATCCAGATATAACACAGCTTGAGCTTGTTAAGATTGGAGATCGATATGCTGTGACCTACGGTTTTCCTCCTTCATCTGAACTTATAGTAAAACAGTGTATTAGCGAAGT
>CAYMIY010000002.1:24989-50833 GCA_964390735.1 uncultured Gammaproteobacteria bacterium | reverse complement strand
CGCTCGGTATGCGCCATGTATGCTTCGCTGTGGAAGATGTCGATGCTCTTGTTGCCAAACTCGAGAAAAAAGGATATGGCCTTATGGGTGAAATACAAACCTATGAAAATATTTATAAGTTATGTTATATAAAAGGGCCAGAGGGAATTATCGTAGAGCTTGCTGAGAAACTTTAAGCCAATTGTATATAAAGAGGTAGAACTGCACATTTGTTATACTTTTGGTATGAATTGGCTAGTACTTACGCTCATAAGCGTCTTTATTGTTTCACTATCTAACATACTTCAACGAGTATTAATGAAAGGAGATAAGAGTAATCCTTATTCTTATGCTATCATTTTTCATTTATTACTTGGATGTATCAATTTACTATTTGCGTTCTTTCATGGATTAAAACTTCCAATCTTTAATAGTAGTTTGTTGTTTTTTTTATTAGCATCTGCTTTATGGGGTATAGGGACTGTTTTTCTTTTCAAAGCGCTGCAACTACTTGAGTCTTCTGAAGTAACGATACTGACATCGATCAGAGCCTTAGTAACTATTGTAGCTTCTATCTACTTCTTACATGAATCGTTTAATACTCAAAAGGCGCTAGGAACTGTTATTATTCTGGCTTCAATAATACTGATAACAAATATTAAGAAAGGGATGACTTTTAATAAAGGGATATTATATTCTCTTGGAATGGCATTGTTTTATGGGTTGGCAGTAGTTGCTGATGTGCATAATCTAAAGAATTACGATCCTATTTCATACTTAGCAGTTATTAACTTCATGATAGGGGCGATTCTTGTACTTATGTATCCTAAAGCACTAGTCGGTTGGAAAAATTATATTCAGTTTTCGTTCTTAAAAAAAATGATACCACTTGGATTATTTAGTTCACTTCAGGCAATCGCATATTATTATGCATTAACTATAGGCTCAGCCTCCCAAATTGCTCCTATAAATCAAGCTCAGGTTATTGTTACTGTACTGCTTGCCGCAGTATTATTAAAAGAAAGAGATAGCTTAGTTCGGAAACTTATTACTTCAGTTTTAGTTATGATAGGCGTTATCTTATTGAGGTAAAAACTAGTATATGTGCAGAAATATAAAAACACTCTTTAACTTTGATCCCCCGGCAACTGATGAAGAAATCAGACAAGCATCTTTGCAATTTGTACGAAAACTATCGGGATTTCAGAAACCGTCAAAAGTAAATGAAACCGCATTTAATACTGCTGTAGAAAAGGTAACAAATGATGCAAGGTTGTTACTCAAATCACTTACCACAGAAGCGGAACCGCATAATCGTGAAGTAGAGGCAAAGAAGGCAAAAGAAAGAGCTATAAAGCGATTCGGGGAGAAATGATATATAACTTGATATAATCACCTCATGGATGCTATTAACGCAGCACAACTACTCATAGAAGAATATCCTTCGTTTAAGAACAGGAATATTAAGATAGCAAAGCAATTTATTGCAACAGATGGACGAATATCAAACACATTTCTAATAGAAAGCGACCTGAAAGGGTTTGACACATTTATTGCTAAGAGCTTTGTTCATCATCCTGAAAGTTTAAAATCGGAGTGGATTGTTTTAAAGTTACTCCAGGAAAAGAATGCACCTGCTCCACGGTTACTCATACCTGAGCATGAACCAGTTTATTTTATTCTTATGGAATATGTCGATGGAATACCAGCAAGCGAGGCAATAAAACGAGGTCATAATATAAACGATATTTTCAGAAAGATGGGAGAAACGACAGGAAAAGCTAACAGTATCGAACTGAATACGTATGGCGATATTGTCCATCCATCAGATATTTCATGGAAAGTATATTTTATGGAAAGGTTAACTGCGAAACTGCCGCTCATTCGATCAGTTCTCGGTGAAGAAATATTCACCAGTGTTATGAAACTTATTGATGATAGAAAATATATTCTTGACTCTGAGTCAGAGGGTAAACCTATGTTGGTGCATCACGATATTTATCTGGAAAATTTTTTACTAGAGAAAGAAACAGGCGAGCTCATCTTGATTGATTATGGGATTGTGTTTGGCGGAAGACCTCTATTTGATTTAGCTAAGTTTTATATCTGGGATTTAAGTAAATACCCGGAGCAAAAGGATACTTTCTTGAAAGCATATAGTAGATATGTTCAGCTACCCTCTAACTTTACAGATGTGATGACGTTTTATGTGATCCGTGAATGTTTTGGCATGATCGATTTTTTTAATAAAATAGGAGATCTCAAAATGAGAAATGAAGCTGTATCTGTTCTAACAGACATAATTAATAAGAAGGGTGTTATAACTGATATCATAAATCCATGACAATAACTAATTCACAAAATATTTTTGAATGGTCCTCAGTTTCGAAAGATATTATTGAAAATTTTGGTGATCAAGGCGATTTCTCACGTCAACATCAGCTTAACCCTGCAATTTTTTCATTGATCGGTGATGTAACAGGAAAACATATATTAGATGCGGGCAGCGGAACAGGCTATTTATCACGTATATTAGCAGGTAAAGGAGCACATGTAATAGGAATTGAGCCTGCGGATAACCTATATTCGTATGCCGTTTCGCGTGAAGAAAAGGAGAATCTAGGAATTACCTATATCAAGGAGGATCTTTCTGCCTGGAATCCAGCACCATCGGTATTTGATGTTGTTGTTTCTAATATGGTTTTTATGGACATCCCTGAATATAAGTCGGCAATCAAAAATTGTATACTCTCGCTCAAAGAAAATGGTTCCTTTATTTTTTCTATTCTTCATCCTTGCTTTGAAGAAGATATTGATTGGGTACAGCAACCATATGTCGCTACACGAGAATATTTCAATGAGTATGAGGTAAAACAATTTACTGGGCACTTTATTCATAGACCAATTTCTACATATATTAATCTGCTTATTGAGTATGGCTGTCATATAGAAAAACTTATTGAACCACATTTACCTGAAAAGATAGCTATGAAATATCCACAACGTGCAAGAAGTAATCATGTCCCACTTTTTTTGGTAATTAAAGCAAGAAAAACTCAATAGTGTTTATCAATAATAATTTATTGACAAACGATAAATCATAGGCTATAATGGGATTATCACAAATTAATCCGATTATGAAAAAGGGCTCAACACTATTTCTTAAATTTGTTCTTCTGCTGATTGCTCTAGTAACGCTTGCAGGACTTATCTGGTTTCCTCAAACTGAGGGAAGAGCGGCTCACCTGGATCTTTTTAGTATTTATGCAGATCCCTTTATTATCTACATCTATACTGGTTCAATTCCGTTTTTTGCTGGAGTATATCAGGCATTCAAACTGTTAAAGCTCATTGATGCTAACAAAGCATTTTCCCAGGCTGCCGTTAATACCCTGAGAAACATGAAAATTGCTTCTATCATTCTTATCTGTTTTATTTCTGTTGCTGTAGGGTATATTCACTTCTTTGCCCACGGTGATGATCCGGCTGGTCCTACGATGCTTGGTATTCTGGTTATTTTCGCTGATTCTGTTATTGCAACTGCTGCTGCCCTTTTTCAGAAACTGCTGCAAAACGCAGTAGATATAAAAGCAGAAAATGATTTAACAGTCTGATTATCTTATGGGAATAATAATAAACATCGATGTGATGTTAGCTAAACGAAAAATGAGTGTTACTGAACTTACTGAAAAGGTAGGAATAACTATGGCAAACTTATCGATACTTAAAAACGGGAAAGCAAAAGCCATTCGTTTTTCAACACTTGAAGCTATATGTAAAGCTCTGGATTGCCAACCAGGGGATATCCTGGAATATAAAAGTTAAAACATACATATGAACTGGACGTTACTTGACTATACTCTTGCAGGAACTCTTCTTGGTACCACAGGAGTCCTTATATTTTTTGTAGTAAGCAAAATAAAAAAAAAGACTTACAGAGTAGGAGCAATTCTTGCTATCCTGGTTGTATTGGCCCTCGTTTGGGGTGAACTTGCCGTAGGTTTGTTTGGGGCACCGTTCGCCGGTTCATGAGTAATCAAGTATTTACATTTTCTCTTACTTTAATCTTACTTCTGTCATTTATACTATGATCATATTAGTAATTAACGTATACCTTTATGAAACAGATAATTCCTCATATTTGGTTCGACAAAGAGGCTAAAGAAGCAACTCAGTTATATATTACACTTTTTCCCAATTCAAAAATAAACAGTATTAACACCATTCACGATACCCCTTCTGGTGACTGTGATATGGTTTCGTTTGAGCTACGCGGTATACCGTTTATGGCAATCAGCGCAGGTCCTTACTTTAAGCTCAATCCGGCAGTATCGTTTATGGTTAACTTCGATCCGTCACATGACAAGAATTGCAAAGAGCAGATCGATGCCATCTGGAAAAAATTGACAGAAGAAGGAAAAATACTCATGCCTTTACAGGAATATCCGTTTAGCAAGTGGTATGGATGGGTTCAGGATAAATATGGTGTCTCATGGCAGCTTATTCTGACAAATCCAGATGGAGAAGAACGACCAGCAATTGTCCCATCGCTTCTATTTACTCAAGACCGTGCAGGAAAGGCCGAAGAAGCAATGAATTTTTATACTTCAGTATTTAAAGAATCAAAAAAAGGAAATGTTATGCGCTATCCAGCAGGCATGGAGCCAGATAAAGAAGGAACTGTTATGTTTGAAGATTTTAAACTCCTGAGTACCTGGTTTGCAGCCATGGATAGTGCGCAGAAACACGAATTTGTGTTTAATGAAGCGATTTCATTTATTGTGAAATGTGATTCTCAGGAAGAAATCGATTACTACTGGGAAAAGCTTTCTGCTGTACCTGAGTCAGAACAATGTGGATGGCTCAAAGATAAATACGGTATTTCCTGGCAGATTGTACCTACGGAAATGGATACGATGATGTCCAAAGGAACACCTGAACAGAATGAACGTGTAACTAAAGCATTTTTGCAGATGAAAAAGTTTGATATTGCTGCTCTCCAAAGAGCATTCGATGGCACATAATTATTACATTTATATTATTCAATGAATACAAATAAAATCACGGTCGAAACAACAGTTAAAGCACCTATCTCAAAGGTGTGGGAGTATTGGACAAAACCAGAACATATTACTAAATGGGCATTCGCATCTGATGACTGGGAAGCTCCTTCCGCGGAAAATGATCTACGTGTAGGAGGGAAGTTTAATACAGTGATGGCAGCTAAAGATAAAAGCGCACAATTTGATTTCGGAGGGACTTATACAGCTGTCAAAGAGCATGAACTTATTGAATATGATTTAGGAGATAAACGCCATGTCATAGTTAACTTTTACGATTTACCTGATGGAATTAAAGTTGTTGTAACGTTTGATCCAGAAGGTGAAAATTCAATGGAGATGCAGAAAACCGGTTGGCAGGCAATCTCTGATAATTTCAAAAAGTATGTAGAGAGTAATTAATTGAGTGCATATGCCATTGCCGACAAAACAGGAACTTGAGAAAGCTTCTACTAAACTCGTTGACGATTTAATTCGTCCTGGTCTAGATATACTGTTTGTCGGGATTAATCCCGGTCTTTATACTGCGTATACAGGTTTCCATTATGCGAGACCGGGAAATAGATTCTGGCCGACTATTTACGCTGCTGGATTTACCGACAGACTTCTTAAACCATCTGAAAGCGCAGAAATGCTGACCTACGGTTATGGAATGACGAATGTAGTAGCTCGCGCTTCAGTTTCCGCATCTGAAATATCACGAGAAGAATATCGGGAGGGTGGCAGAATATTGCTTGAAAAAGTATTGAAATATACACCTAAATGGGTTGCGTTTGTAGGTATCCAGGCATACCGCGAAGCGTTTGATAAACCAAAAGCGAAAACAGGGCTGCAGCCAGAAAAAATAGGGGATACGCATGTCTGGGTTCTTCCGAGTCCGAGTGGACTAAATGCCCATTATAAACCTGCCGATTTCGCGCGTGTATTTCGTGAGTTTCGATACGCTACCAAAACGGGTTAATTTTTTTACTTTTCTTCCCTACTCATTTTCACTCGAAGTGCGGTGATTTTTTTGATGAGTGCAAGAGGCAGTGGTTTATCATGAGGAAACTGAATAGAGCCTTTCGCCGTAGGATATTCACCTAATTCTTTTTTAAACGCTTCAATTACTGCGGGTGTTGGATAAAAACCAATATGATGTTTGTATCCGGAATAACCAACAATCATTTTTCTGTAACTAAACGCGGGTACTCCATATTTCATTTCTTCAACAGCATCAGGAGCTAATTCGCTTATTAATCCGCGAAGTAATTCACGCATCTGTGCGAGTCGTTCGCGAGATTCTTCTGGAGCAGTATGTATGTACTTATCTATTGCTGAAAGCGACATATCGGTATATAAATATGTAACACCTATAAGTATACATAGTATCCGTTAGTTTCATCATTGACATATCTGATTCATCAGATCATACTTAGTGTATGAAAAGAGTTGTATCTCTCATTTTGTTCATATTAACATGCGAACTGGTTGGATTAGCTGCCACGCCGTTTACCATAGATTCTATAGCATCATGGTATGTGTATCTGAATAAACCATTCTTTTCACCTCCTAACTGGGTTTTTGGACCGGTATGGACTACATTGTATTGTCTAATGGGTGTTGCTGCATATCTGGTATGGGCTTCAAAAAAGAAAAAAAGTAATGTCCAGCGTGCACTCGTAGTTTTTGTACTGCAGCTTGCGTGTAATTTTTTCTGGTCAATTCTCTTTTTTGGTCTGCATGCACCTCTTTTGGCTTTTATCGAAATTCTTATTCTACTAGGTTTAATTGCCGTGAATATAAAAATGTTTTATCCAATAAACAAATCTGCAGCATATCTGCTTGGTCCTTATATTGTATGGGTGAGCTTTGCCTCGATACTCAATCTGTCTATCGTTCTACTCAATATGCCTAAATAGATCACTGAATCTAATACAGTATTTACTACAATTGTTTTATGGCTATAAATGCACAGTGGCATTTAAAACACAGGATGCCCAAAAACCCTTCACTCGATCAGCGAATAACATGGCATTTAGAACATGCTATGAACTGTAACTGCCGCCCTCTCGGTGGGAAAATCCTTGAAGAAATAAAAAAAAGAGGATTGATCTGATCTATCTTCTTCTTACATGATTAGTACTTAATCATTACTTCACTTTATTATCATCACGTTATGATATGACTATGAAACACATTAAAGATCAGGTTAACACAGATGACATTAGCTATATCGATCCGGTCTCACCGAACGCCCAGGTGGAACAACAGGATCCCTATTTCCAGCAGATGGGAGATGATCAGAACACCAAATTTATCGAGCAGAAAGTTGATGGGGACCGTCCCAAAGGAAGCGATGATGGCGAATATCCACACGACGATGAAAACGCAGAAGAACGGCCGCCAAAAGAAGAAGTGTTACATGCATTTACAGCAGAAAGCGATGCTGAAGAAAATACCGTTTAATTAAGAATTATTTATAACATTATGTTTACACTCATTTTATTTATCATCCTTGCACTTGGATATGGCTATTTTGCAACACAAAATACTTCATTGGTATCTATAACAATACCTTACTTAACCATTCCCGATGTTCCAATGTATATGGTAATCGGAATTTCTTTACTCATTGGCCTTACCTTTTCATGGCTCATAAGTTTAGTAGATGGCCTATTTGCGACAATGGCATTACACGGGAAAGATAGTACCATCAAGGACGCTAAAAGGACAAATGCTGAATTATCACGAAAAATAAACGAACTTGAAATTGAGAACGCAAAACTTCAGGGAAAACTGGAGAAAGAAAATAGGGACTCGCATGTTGTTTGATCTTTGGTACACTACTCGTATGAATAAAGAGTTAAGTCCGGGTATAGACTACATTGGTATAACAACTCCTTTTTATTGTGTTGACGGAAAGGGCCATTTACTACTTCATAAGAGAAGTCAAAACTGTCGAGATGAACAGGGAAGATGGGATGCGGGGGGTGGACAACTTGAATTTGGTGAAACTCCAGAAGAAGGTGTACTTCGGGAAATAAAAGAAGAGTATAACTGTGATGGTGAAATACTTGGGCAAATACCTCCTATTTCCATATTTCGAAAACAGAATGGTTTAGATACTCACTGGTTAGCAATCCCGTACATCGTCAAAGTTAATCCAAAGGAAGCTCATAATAATGAGCCTCATAAAATCGAGGAGTTAGGATGGTTTACTCTTGATAATTTACCGAGTCCCCTTCACTCAGCTCTTGAAAAAGATGTAATAAAAACTGATCGCATTGAGTATATAAAAAAATATATTTAAGATTTCTTTTTTGGTACTTTACCACCTACTTCACGCGCTTCAGATAGTCCTATTGCAATGGCCTGCTTACGACTTGTAGCCTTCTTGTCACTCTTTCCTATAGTTAATTTACCTTCTTTCATTTCTTCCAGTGCTTTATGGACTTTTTGTTGAGCTTTTTTTCCGTATTTTGGCATAGGTTTAGTTATAACGATTAATATAGTGTTAATTACATCAAAAAAAAACTAATAGGAGATTAAAATTGCGTAATATTTAGGTAAGTTATAATGTACGTATGAACGAATTTAATATACGATGTCCTGGCTGTGGAGTAGAAGTAGATAAGTTAAAAGATAAACAAGACGATCAATACAATACTGTTCTTGGATGTCGCGAGCTTGTATATGAGCTTTCCTATTACACATTGTCTCTTGGCGATCTGTACTTTATCCATCAACTTGTAGTTGATGCGTATGCTGCTCAACATGCCGGTCCGTATGTCAAAGCAATCTCAACGGCGTTTGCACTGGTAGGTCTATATATGGTGAATGAAAAAAACAGTAATGGTCGCGAAGTTCAGCTGGCACATATGGCGCTTGCCAATAAATCAAAAACATGGCCTGTTTTTGAAGTTCCACAAAGTAAACACTGGATGACCGTTAAAGATGTTCTCGCGCTGCCGGATAATGCAAAACAGGATGCGATTAAACAATGGAGCAGTACAGTATGGGATATATGGAGGCCATATAAATACCCGATAGAACAGATTTTTGCGATGCTGTAATATACTAAATGTCAGAGTTTAGCTTTCTTTAATAAAAGAGAATTACTTACAACGGAAATAGAACTCATAGCCATGGCAAATGAAGCTAAGATTGGATTTAGGAGGATATGAAAAGGAGGGTAAAGAATACCCATAGCTACCGGAATGAGAATGATATTGTATCCGAATGCCCAGAATAAATTTATCTTTATAGTTCTCATAGTTTTCTTTGATAAGTTAATCGCAGTTACTATAGATTTAAGATCTTTGTTCATCAACGTAATATCAGCAGCTTCTATCGCAACATCAGTTCCAGTACCCATCGCAATTCCTACGTCGGCGGCTGCTAGAGCTGGGGCATCGTTAATGCCGTCACCAACCATTGCAACAATATGACCTTTGTTCTGATATTCCTTTACTGCATCTTCTTTCTGGTCAGGCATAACTTCTGCACGTATTTCGGTAATACCTAACTGATCAGCTATTGCATGAGCTGTTTTTATATTATCACCTGTAATCATCACAGGTGTAATATGCATCATCTTCAATAATGATATAGCTGCTTTGGCTGACTCTTTCACTGTATCTGATACTGCAATCAATCCTTTTATTTCTTTTGTATCTGCTAACATCATTACCGTCTTACCTTGTGATTCTAGTTTTTCTATTTCATTATTATAGATACTGATATCTATATGTTCTTTTTCCATTAGTCGTCTGTTTCCAAAAACAATTTTTTCTCCATCAACATAACCTTCTACGCCGTGACCCGAAATTGCGTTAAATCTTTGGATCTGTTTTGTTTTCAGTATTTGTTTGTCGGCCTCTGTTACGATGGCTTCAGCTAGAGAGTGTTCTGATCCTTTTTCGAGTGAGGCTGCATACATTAACACATCACTTTCTGAAAGAGTGCCGAGTTTTACCACATCGGTCACTAGTGGTTTTCCGTTCGTTAAAGTACCCGTTTTATCAAATATAATCGTTGTAACGTTATGCGCAGTTTCTAGACTTGCTGCATCTTTAATAAGAATACCTTGTTGAGCTCCACGACCTGTCCCTACCATAATAGCAGTTGGTGTTGCAAGACCCATTGCACATGGGCAGGCAATGATAAGAACAGCCACCATATTTAACAGAGCATATAAAAGTGAAGGTGAAGGACCAGCAATATACCATAAACCAAAGGTTGTTATCGCGAGCATGAGTACGATCGGAACAAAATAAGAAGATATTTTGTCAGCAATGCGTTGGATCGGAGCTTTACTTCCTTGAGCCTCCTGAACCAATTTTATTATTTGAGAAAGCATTGTGTCAGCACCAATTTTTGTAGCCTTATATATAAAAGTTCCTGATTTATTTATTGTCGCGCCTATTACGATATCACTCATCTGTTTATCTACGGGTATACTTTCACCAGTAATCATAGATTCATCAATAGATGATTCTCCACTTGTGATTATGCCATCTACAGGGATTTTTTCACCTGGTCGAACCCGTACACTGTCTCCAACACCAACCTCATTAATGGGAACATCCATTTCGACTCCAGCTTTTACAACACGGGCAGTTTTCGGTTGTAATCCAAGTAGTTTTTTAATGGCTTCTGAAGTTCCTGCTTTGGCTCGAGCCTCAAAATAGCGACCCAATAATATAAGTCCAATAATGATAGTTGAAGTATCGTAATAGGGCATAGGATCGATCCCAAGACCTGTTACCAAATGAGGGAATAACGTTACAAAAACAGAATATCCAAATGCGACAGATGTCCCGATTGCTACAAGTGTATCCATATTTGCAAGCCTATGTTTTAGTGCAGGGATAGCTGCTTTATAAAACATAAGACCTGCCCAGAACTGAACAGGAATTGCAAGTATTAATTGGACCCATGGGTTTTTAAGAAGAGGCGGTGCAAATTCTATAAGACCGGGAAAACTTCCCCAGAGGATTAGTGCACCTGCAATAAGACTTAGTATTACTTTACGTTTGAGCATTCTCATTTCATTATCTTTCTCTATTTTTTCTTCATCTGCTGACTGGGTTTTCATTTCAGCAGTATAGCCCACTGCTTTTATAGCATCAGATATTTTTTCTTCTGTCGCGATGTCCGGATTACATTCAATAGTCGCAGTGTTAGTTGCAAGATTTACATTTGCTTCTGCTATACCATCAACTTTTTGCAGCGCTTGTTCGGTTACGTATACACATGATGCGCAATGCATCCCTTTAATGCCAAATGTTTTTTTCATGGGGTCATGGTTGATTTTTCCTAATAATTTTCATAATTTCTGAAATCGCTGTTTCACTATCACCTTTTTTAATAGCGTCAGATGTGCAGGTTTTGAGGTGATTTTCAAGAACCAGGTTGCCTGTTCCTTTGAGTCCTTCCTGTATAGCGAGAAGCTGATGTAATATATCTACACAGTATTCATCGTTTTCAACCATTTTAATAACCTTTTCTAAGTGTCCACGAGCAATTTTCAATCGATGTAATATGCGTTCTTCTGTATCTTTTGGTCGGTATGCCATACGTATAAAAATAGAGGAAATATCCCCCCTATAGGGATATATTAACAAATTAAGTTGTCGTTTGTCAAACAATGATATAATCAACACTATGAAGCTAGGAATCTATAAACATACAAAAAAAAGAAAGCTATATCGGGTGCTATTTATTGCCAAACATTCTGAAACATTGGAAGATATGGTTGTGTACGAAGCATTATACGAGAATCCATTAGGTAAGATGTGGATTCGACCTAAATCAATGTTTCTTGAAGATATTGAACTAGACGGAAAGAAGGTGCCTCGTTTTCAATTTATCGAAGAATAAAAACTATGAAACTGCTGTTTATAAGACACGGAGAAACAACAGTAAACACAAAGGGGTTTGTACATAAAATGAATGACGATGCTGTCCTTACCAAACACGGACGAGAACAGATAGAATCAGTGATCCCTATTTGCAATGATCAGCTTGTTGAATATATCTTTTGCTCACCTGAGCCTCGTGCTATAGAGTCTGCGCATATTATCTCCAAAGAACATAATTTGCCTATTGAATTCATCCCGGAGCTGCGTGAGCGTAATTGGGGTGCCTGGAGTTCTAAACCATGGAGTGATATTAAAAAGTTACTGGATAATAAAACTCTGGATGATCGCTACTCATTTACACCGCCCGAGGGGGAATCATGGAAAGAAATGGGCGAACGTTTAGAGAAAGCTATTACGTATATCGTTACGCAAAAATACAAGTCCGTCGCTGTTGTTACTCATGGGGGAGCACTCCGTGCACTTATGCCTCTGCTGACTTATCAGCCACTTAAAACCAGTCTGCAATATAATTTCGAAAATGCCGCAGCTGTGCTCTTTACCTATAAAAAAGGGATATTTACATTAGTAGGAACAGACTAATATGGATGGATAATATAGCGGAGAATACGAGCATATAGATAACCAGACAAAGAAAGATCTTGCATTTGCTCATACATTTCCCGCACTAGAATCTGCACGTATCGAGAAATTACTAGGAAAAGGATGGATTCATTCAGTCTATGAATACACTGATTTAGACGGTTCGAACAAAGTACTTAAGTTACCCATGATAACACATCCGGTTTATATATCATCAGCAATTGAAAAAGTTATTCAATATGAGCAGTCAAAATTATTTGAACCTTTCATTGTGCCTACACAAATCGAACCTAATCCTCATCACGAATTGTATGCTTATGTGCAGCAAAGACTTTCAAATATTAAACCACTCTCACCTCACAATATCGATAGAGTAAGAGATGATTTTCAGAGACTGCTCTCACTAAAAAAAATATCAGTTGGTCATCATGGAAAATGTCTCGACTTTCTGGGTGGTGAAGGATTGACTATCTGTATTAAATCGTTGTATGACGGTAGTTATGACGTTCCCGAATTATCAAATCTGGTAGTTCAGTCGTTGCCTGATGGGTCAGTCCAACTTAAGATAATTGATATAGATCTTATTCACATGGACACACGTGCCGATACGCGGTTTATGCCAAATCTGTTATCTGTGCGTGAAAAGGCAATGTATGGACTCAACAGAATATTTCTCAAAAAATTTTACGGTATAGATATAGGGATATAAGTGAAGTATAATTAATCTTTAGAAGTTCATAATCATTATTATGAAACAAACTGTCACAATTACCACAGACTTTGGCGACCAGTTCGCGACTTCTCAGCTTCGTGCGGTTATGGCTACCCTTGGATTTGATGGCATTGTCATCGAAAACCACAGTGTTACCTTTCCCTCCATTACTGAAGGTGCTTTCGAGATCAAGATTCTTGCACGATACGCTCCCGATAATACTGTTCATGTGGGTGTTATAGACCCAGGGGTAGGGAGTACACGACGAGGAATCGTTATAAAAACTGCAAAAGCGTATTTTGTAGGACCTGACAATGGATTATTTTTTCCTGTTGCACAGGAACAAGGTATCGAGAATGTATGGCAGCTGGTTGAATCACATGTAAGTGATCAGGTATCAAATACGTTCCATGGAAGAGATGTATTCATCAAAGCGGGCGTATTCTTAGGTATGGGGCAGATGCCCGAAGAATTCGGTAGCATACCTGTTGAATCATCATCACTCGTTCCATTTGCATTTAAACAGGGACAGATTGTGCATGTTGATAATTACGGAAATATCAAAGTTAACTGGCAGGGAGATCTGAAGTTAGGGCAGAAGCTGAAAGTAACATCACGTAAAGGAACATTTGAGGTTCCTGTCGTTAAGACATTTTCAGAAGTAAGCCCTAATATGCCGGTTGCTCTTATGGGAAGCAGTGGTACATTAGAGCTAGCAGTAAACTTGAGTCGAGGCGATTCGTTTTATGGAGTAAAACTTGAGGACGTTCTAGAAATAGAACAGATATAAATCTCTATAGATAACCATTGTTATCTATAAAGAATTATGGGAGACACGCTCAGTGTCTCCCATTTTTTTGTTTCGATCCGGATATATGTTATCGATGGGCTACTGGCAGATAGACCACATTCGATCCGCAGATCTTGCGCTCAATGATGTAGCCGAATGTGCTAGAAGTACCATCGTTGAACGTGACCTGCGCGCGAACGTTGATCAGACTCGCAGTGCCGATATTACCTGTTGGAGATGTTACCACCTTTCCGTCGACCGTCCACTGGACTTTCCTGACGTTGACCTGTTTTGTCACGGTCATCGTGAAGTGACCGTGACAATCAATGTCAGAGACCGCCTCGAAGACGTTGTTTGTCGGCCCTGGCGTCACCGTAGGCGTTGGCGTGACGGTGGGTGGCGGTGGTGGATTTGAACAGTCCCCGCCGACATACGCAGCTACAGTATAGTTACCTCCTGATATGCTGTTGAGACATACCGTAAACTGACCTTGAGGGTCAGTGTATTTTTTGCCAGCAGCTGTAAGTAGCGCGCCTTTTGACGTATCATCGCCGTTCCCAGCGACATTGATAAATGTCGAATTTGGCGCACTACTTATGTCGATAAAATGCAGCACGACGCCTGCAAAGTACAATTTCACGTCGTAAACTGCTAGTTTGCGGGCTTCGACAAAAACGCTCTGGGTGTCGTTCAAACGCAGGACCAGAGCCTGCGTTTTGCCGCCGTTCACATACAGCGGCTGTAGCGTTTCCTCCCTGTATTGCCCCAGGTCAACATCTTTGACCCGTACCCAACCGCCCTGGAACAAGTCCCATGAATCTAGCCCGAGAGGAATACACCCGTAGAGTGGGTCGCGTGCGGTGTCGCATTTCAGCGCGAGATCGCTCATCTGAGTATAGTGATCTTGGTACTCGTCACATGGGGTTCCTGAGCCACAGGAGTGATCCATGTTGTACGAGTGCCCAACCTCATGGCTGAGAAAGTTCATGGGGTCTTCATACGGCGGGTACCATGTAGCACGATAGGCTTTTTCTTGCCCGTCGAGCGTGAGAACAAATACTCCACCGTAAGCAGCGCCGATATCAGCGTCAAGGAGCAGATTGATACCGACATAGTCGGGAAAATTAATGTCAGCGTCGGCCAAGCCGGCACACGTAAACATCAATTTTTCCAGGTTATAGCCTCCGCGTACGGTATCCTGGTAGTCGGCCAACTTGCCAGGCGCATTGTACCAACCGAACACGTGTGGCCCGAGCCCGTAGATTGTACCGTTTGTCATCGTCTCCCAATAGTTTTCGATACTGGGATATTGATTACGGTACAACCCTTCGTAGAAAGCTTTAGTGTGTGGTTTCGGGGTGTTTGAGCCTGGCAGGCTACATAGGATATCGGCCCGCGGTTGCGGACCGGTGACTTTCGGATTTTCTGCGAGTAGAGAACTGGGTACTATGTCTTGAGGTGCAATCCCTCTGGCGGTCATTTGGAGACCGTAGAGGTTCACCTCCTTGCCGAACAAGTTGTGGAGCTGTTGGTTAGTCAGCGGCCGCGTGGACAGGTCAATCGGGTGGTACACACCCGACTTGTCGTAGATTCCCGCCTGAGGCGGGACAGCAACCAGCTTTCCGTTTTCGAGCTTGTCGCCGTATCGTACGGCGAACCGGCCCGTCATGTCGGGAGCAGGCTGTGCCTGCACTGCGGCTACGGTCGCGCTGATGATCAGCGTGAGCAGGAGCATCAAGAGAGAAAACCGCGGACGCCGAACATTGAGTTTCATGGTAATATCCCCTTTTTTTCTATATTCATATCTGCGTCCGAAAGACTCGGCCGCATGAGACGAATATAGATATTAAAAAGAAACTAGAGGTTGACAGAAGAAGTGTCATCTTATAAGATATATCAATACATATGTGATACACACATTTGTATCCGGATCGTTTTGTTAAAGTGCTGTAAGGTGCATAACATGCTAAAAGTAGTGCACCATACAACTGATTTAATAGGATCAGGTCTGATCAAAAATGCTCGTTTTTGTCAGGCCTGCTTTGTTTTAAAGCGTATATAGTATAACAAATTTGGGTATTCAGCGAGAGTAAATTGCTTCATTATGACTCCTTTTGTACGATTTTTACATACATAGTAAGTATCCGATAGTATATTTATGCACTGAGAACATATAATTGCCGACTATGGTATGCTATAAGTATGTTTATATTACTGCTTTTTGCATTTATTTCCGGTATCATCACGATCTTTGCCCCTTGTATCTGGCCTTTATTACCGGTCATATTATCGTCATCATCAACGGGAGGAAAAGCAAAACCGCTTGGCATCACTCTCGGCATCATGGCTAGTTTTACGCTGTTCACTTTAACTCTTTCATACATCGTAAAACTTATTCCATTTGATCCTGATATTCTCAGATTATTTGCTGTTATTGTTATTGGATTTCTTGGGCTGACTCTCATCATTCCGGCACTCAACGAGATAGTTGAAGGATTTGTGAGCCGACTCAGCAGTCGTACGAATAATAGCACTCCCACAAGTGGATTCAAGGGGGGATTTTTTACTGGTTTTTCGTTAGGAATTGTATGGTCTCCCTGTGCAGGTCCTATACTTGCTACTATCGCAACTCTTTCTGCTACTCAATCAGTAAATCTGTCTATCGTATTTGTGACTCTCGCATATGTTACTGGTGTCGGTATCCCGCTTTTTATTTTTGCAACGATCGGAAATCGTCTATTTACAGGAACTCGCAAACTCAATAAATATACAGGCCGTATTCAGCAGGTATTTGGTGTTGTTATGATTCTTACTGCGATTGCGATCTATACTAATTTTGATAAAACACTCCAGGTCAAATTACTGAGTTATTTTCCGTCCTATTCAAACTTTGTAACAAACCTTGAAAGTAATAGTGCTGTTAAAAAGCAGCTGGATGCGTTAAAAGGTACGGGTAAAGGTATTGATTATAATTCAATGCACGACAATTATGGAACAGCTCCGGAATTCACCGGTATTTCGAAATGGCTAAACGTCGAAAAACCATTAACAATGGAAAGTCTAAAAGGCAAAGTAGTACTTATCGATTTCTGGACATATACATGTATCAACTGTATCCGTACACTACCTCATGTTACGGCATGGTATAACAAATATCATGATAAGGGGTTTGTTGTGATCGGTGTTCACACTCCCGAATTTGAATTTGAAAAGAAAACAGAAAACGTACAAAATGCAATAAAAAGATTCAATATACACTATCCGATAGCTCAAGATAATGACTATAGTACCTGGAATGCATATAGCAACCAGTACTGGCCAGCAAAATACTTGATTGATGCAAAAGGGACCATAAGACATACTCATTTTGGAGAAGGCGAGTATGATGTAACTGAAAAAGCCATACAGGATTTATTAAAAGAAGCGGGCAATAGCGTAGACACAACATTAACTAATGTATCTGATGATACACCACAATCACGTATTTCACCCGAAACATATGTTGGGTCTGCTCGAATGGAGCGGTTTGCTTCGAATGAACGTGTATCTGGAGGAAAACAGAAATTTACCATACAAAAATCACTGCCTCTCCATTATTTTGGATTGGAGGGTTTATGGAATGTTACACCAGAATATGCGGCGGCTACCAAAAATGCCACATTACAGTTTCATTTCTCTGCGTCGCGTGTTTACCTTGTGATGCATCCCGCAAAGTCAGGAGATAAAGTGAAAATATATATAGATAACAAGCAGATTTCATCATCACAATCAGGAAAAGATGTCGTAGATGGTATTGTGACGCTAGATACTGAACGACTGTATGATCTTTTCAACGGACTGAATAAAACTGACGACCACACTATTAAACTGGAGTTTCAGAACGATGGTACAGAAGTGTTTGCGTTCACGTTTGGTTAACACATATGGCTTACTTTGTATATTTAGTCCGATGCAAGGATACATCGCTGTACTGCGGAATTACAACTGATGTAAATCGTAGAATAGTCGAACATAATACGAGTGCACGCTCCGCAAAATACACGCGTTCAAGACGACCAGTCACTCTGGTATATGTTGAAGAGGTAACCACGAGAGAAGATGCACTAAAACGTGAGTATAGTATCAAGAAATTATCTAAGCTAAAAAAAGAACAACTCCTGCAGGCTACAGGTGTATAATCAGGATATGCTACACGAAGGATTCATTAACAGACTGTTATCTACGATACTCACCGAAGAGGACTGGAGAGTGAAACAGAAGATAGGTATTACGTCCGAAGCATTTATTGTACATGGTCAGGATAAGAGTTTATTTATCAAACTCGATGTACAGACAGATCTTATTCAAAGACTTGGAGAACTCGGTTTAATCCCTCCTATTATTCAACTTGGTGAATTCGAAGGTACATCATATGTAATTCAGGATTTTGTAGAAGGGGTTCATCCTGATCAGGCATGGATAGAAAACCATTTAACAGATCTTGCACATATTATTAAAAAATATCATCATGATCCGGTGTTGTTAAAAACACTTGAAACTGGTGCAATACTTGACTGTAAAAAGCATATAGAGTTTGAACTCCAGCAGATTGAGACTGATCTGGAAGCTGCTAAAATTTCAGATGCTGATGTAATGGATGATTATATGACATTTGCAAAGCAATCAGAGAAGATAAACCAGTTTACATTTGTTCCCGTCCATACAAATGCAAACGGCAGCAACTTCCTTATATATCATGACCATATGTACGTGGTCGATTGGGGAAGCATGATACTCTCAGATGAAATGCGTGATATTGGTCCTTTATTGTGGAGATACGTAGGTGAATCACGATGGGGAGATATGTTAAAAGAATATGGTGTAGAACTTACCGATACTGTTAAAAACAGAATTTTCTGGTGGACCGCTAAACAATCTATCTCAAATGCTATATCATTCTACAAAGATAAAAATATATCAAAATATCAGGAGTGCATACAGGATTTCAAAAAAAATTTACAGCAGAAGGAAAACTTCGTAAGAGACTGACCTTAGTTAAATTGGACGAGATTAGTCACGAATGCACCTATACGTGTAAGAACCAGATAAAGCACGATAGTTACTACCGCTATAATACCGGTCCACCATCCAATACGCTCAAGAGGTGTATGATCATTTTTTAACTTAAGGTCTATACCACGAATAAGCTCCATAATAATAGTAATTACAATCTTCATATAGAGAATTATATCTGATTTTTGAAAACGCCGTTGGAAACCGACTGTTGAATTGTGGTATAAATGAAAGATGCATACAGTCAAATTTTATGGAGCCGCAGGTGAAGTAACAGGATCAAATTTTATATTGTCTGGCGATAATGACGTTCAGATTCTTGTAGATTTAGGCATGTTTCAGGGGAGCGAAGAACTTGAAGCATTCAATTATCATCCACTGGCATTTGATCCACGCAAACTCACTTCTGTTGTTTTGACACATGCACATTTAGACCACTGTGGACGTTTGCCACTTTTAGTCCGCAATGGGTATCGGGGGAAGCTATATATGACTCCCGCCACGGCATCTCTGGTGGAACTTACGCTTCTTGACTCTGCAAAAATAGTGACTGAGGATCATCCTGACCATCCGCTCTACTCAATTGATGATGTTGATTTGCTGTTGCGTCAGATCATCACCGTAGAATACGGCGAACCATTTAGTATCTCCCATTTTGATCTGATGTTCCGCGATGCAGGACATATACTTGGATCTGCTATTATCGAAATCACCGACACACGTGCGACGGGGAGATTGAAAAAAATTGTATTTAGTGGAGATCTAGGAAATTCTCCGGAAGATATTGTACGACCGACTGATACAATTTCATATTCTGACATCGTAGTCATGGAAAGTACCTATGGTGATAGACTGCATCCAAAAGAAGATGCGACAGAAATAATTCATAATGAAATAAACACCATAGAAAAAACAGGTGGAACACTGCTGATCCCGGCGTTCTCTGTCGATCGTACACAGGAAATACTTCATAAGATAAATCATCTGAAATTCTCGGGGAAAGTAGCCCTCGACACACCAGTCTTTCTGGATAGTCCGATGGCGATAAAAGCAACAATGATATATGAGCAGTTCAGAAATCTGTACGGAACGGAAATGTCCAATCATGCAAAAACAGGTGATCCCTTTAATTTTCCTGGATTAAGCATGACTGAACATGGCAGAGAAAGCTTCAAGATACGCAATATTAAAGGACCGAAAGTTATTATGGCGGGTAATGGTATGATGATGGGCGGTCGTATAATGCGTCATGCTGTCGAGTATCTCCCACATACAAGCACACGACTTCTTATTGTGGGTTATCAAGCTGAGGATACCGTAGGACGAGCCATCCTGGAAGGAGCAAAAGAAGTATCCATACTTGGTCATACGGTCCCCGTTAAGGCGACAATAACAAATGCATCGTCAATGAGTGCGCATGCAGATCAGAATCAGTTGATCTCATGGCTAAGTAAAATTAAGGATGTAAAAAGAGTTTACTTAGTGCATGGAGAAGATACATCACGAGTTGCACTCGCGGCACGTATTAAATCTGAACTCCATATAACGGATGTGAGAATTCCACAAATGGATCAGGTAGAGGATATAAGTGCCTAACTTCGTTTAAATAATCGGTTATACTCCTTGAGAGAAAACTCAATAGTTGTTGGACGTCCATGAGGACACGTTGTGTTATGTTCGGTAGTCTGTAACTCATTCATAAGCTCATGACATTGCTCATCCGAGAGCTCGTCACCTGCTTTATACGCTGACCGGCATGCGATAAATGTAATCATCTTTTCGATCTCATAATGTATGTGCGTTGTCGTATACGTCGACATATCCATCAATCGCTCCCTTATATAATCTTCAATATTCAAATGGCCCAGTAAGGCAGGATATGAATGCAACATTACCTGTCCCGAAGTGAGTACACAATCAAATCCTTCCTTTTTCAGAACATCTTTATATTCGTCCAGCGCAAGTTTTTCTGTAGAAGACAGATCCAGTATAAGTGGTGGTTCAGGATGTATACGTTTTTCAGTAATGTCGATTGATGTATATGTTTTCATGAGCTTTTCATACAACACGCGCTCATGAGCTGCATGCTGATCGATCATCACAAGACCACGAGCTGATTCTGCGATGATATACATGTTATGTATCTGAAAAAATTTCCGTGCAACCTTGTCCTGTTTGTGTAGTATAGAATCACGCAGAACATTTCCCAGGTCTGATCTCGTATCAGATTTCCGCATTCTTGATTGAAGTTTCAGACTGTCATTATGGTCCGTATTCTTCTGCCAGCGTAAATCCTGAAACGTCAGATTATTACTTTCTAGCGAACTCCGTATCGAATGCATAATTGCATCGATCACAATGTGTGCATCTGCAAATGTGACCTCGTCTTTCTTCGGATGAATATTAACGTCTACATGCTCATAAGGAATCGTAATAAAGAGAATAAAAGAAGTTGTTAGGCTAAGAGGGATCAGTGTCCCATATGCTTTTTTTACTGATTCAAGTATGATGCTGTTTTTTATGTAGCGATTATTTACGAATATATATTGGTTTTTTTTGTGATGGTGTGCGAACTGTGGTTTCGCTATAAATCCATTTACTGATATATATGCATCACTAAACTCTATGGGGACAAATTCTTCGATAGTTTTTTTTCCCAATAAGGCGGTAAGTCTCTGTAATTTATTTGTTGAAGGAAGATCTATAAGTGTGCGTCTATTGTGACTACAAACGAATCTGATCTGTTCGTATGCCATAGCGTAAGCATGTATTAATTCAACACAGTGCCGCAGTTCTGTTGTCGATGATTTCAAAAAGCGTTTCCTTGCAGGTGTGTTATAGAAAAGATTCTTTACCGCTACCGTCGTCCCTATATTCATTCCGATTGCATGATCGGAGACAATCACACTATCCTTAAGTTCGATGAGATGTCCTGTTTTTTCATCTGTAGTTCTGCTTTTTATTTCCATCTCACTTACTGCGGCCATACTTGCTAGAGCTTCGCCTCTAAATCCCTGTGATTTTATATGATGAAGATCCACGAGTTCGGTAATTTTACTTGTTGTGTGAGCCTTATACGCAATTCGCAAATCTTCATAACTCATGCCCGATCCATTATCAGCAACCATGATGCGTTCATATCCACCATCAACAAGCTCGATGTAAATATACGAAGTACCTGCATCAATTGCATTATCTATGAGTTCCTTTACTACGTAGGCGGGTCTTTCTATTACTTCACCTGCTGCGATCTTGTTAACTATATCAGGTGCTAATTCATGAATGACTCTCATAATGTTTTTTTTAATTCATTAAGAACCTGCAAGGCTTCAAATGGCGTTGTATTATTCAAATCCAGTTTTTGTATCTGTTTTACAATAGTATGTGTATCATCATGAGTGTTTCTTGTCTCAAGAGAATTGAGAATTTCTTTAGCTCTTTTTAGTGTCTGATCGGGGAGCCCAGCAAGTTTTGCAACTGCAATACCAAAGCTGTGTGATGCGCCGCCCTCCATGACGGTATGCAAAAACACCGGCTCACCATTATTTTCTTCGACTGCCATATGTATGTTTTTTATATACTTAGGATATTCTGTCTCAAGCTTTTGCAGTTCGTGGTAATGAGTTGCAAATAATGTTTTTGGTGCGCGACTGCGATCAGTTACAAGGTATTCTGCAATTGCCCATGCAATGCTAATACCATCGTAGGTGCTTGTCCCTCGACCTATCTCATCCATGACCACGAGGCTATCTTTTGTCGCATGATTAAGAATATGAGCTGTTTCTACCATTTCCACCATAAATGTAGACAACCCTGAGGTGATCATATCTGAGGCGCCACTACGTACAAATATACGATCCGTGATACTGATTTTAGCATCATCAGCTGGTACGAAAGAACCTATTTGAGCCATCAGTACAATAAGTGCAACCTGACGAATATACACCGATTTCCCTGCCATATTGGGACCCGTTAGTAAAAGCAACTGATGAGATGCGTTATCAAGAAATACGTTGTTTGGTACAAATACCGTTTTATCGAGCAACTGTTCAACTACCGGATGTCTTGCATTAGTAATATTAATACTTCCATCAGATGTCATAATCGGTTTACAATATTGAGACGTATATGCCGTATCTGCTAAACTATGTATACAATCCAGTTGTGCAACTTTTTGTGCTGCCTGTTGTATTAATGATGTGTGCTTGAGAATCTGTGATAACAGTTCCTGAAACATTTCATACTCCATTTTATTCATCGTATCTTCTGCTGTGAGTATTATTTCTTCCTGCTGTTTCAGTTCGGGTGTTATAAATCGCTCGCCGTTTACCAGTGTCTGTTTCCGTTGATAGTTTCGTGGAATAAGATGGAGGTTTGCATTACTTATTTCTATGTAAAAACCAAACACTTTGTTGTATCGTACCTTGAGTGATGTAATACCGGTACGTTTACGTTCCTCTTCTTCCAGTTTCACTACCCAGCTATGACCACTATTCACTGTTTTACGGAGGTTATCGAGTGCTTTATTTATTCCCGTACGAAATAACCCGCCATCTTTTGTATCGAATGGAGGTTCATCAACAATATTCTTTTCTATAAGTTCTACAATGTCTATAAGTTGTAATGATATTCCTTCAATAATAGATTTCAGATATGTAGATGCAGGTTTTCTTAATAACGATCGTATCTCGAGAGTTTCTCTAATACCTGATTTTAGATGTATAAGATCCCGTGCGTTACCGGTTCCTGTTGCAAGTCTGGCAAGTGTGCGTTCAATATCTGTAATGTTGTTTAGCGTAACAGCAAGAGATGATCTCAGGTCATGTGCATTGAGTAGCTCTTCAACTGCCTGGTGACGATCGGAAATAGCATCTTTGTTAACTAAGGGTTTGCGTATCCACTCACGAACCATTCGTCCTCCCATCGGAGTTACGGTGTGGTCCATTACATGAATGAGAGACCCTTCTTGTTCGTGGTCTCTTAAGGTTGTAAAAAGCTCCAGGTTCGTAATAGTTGATCGGTCTAGAATCAGGTTTTCCTGACGGGCATATGATGTGATGGTCGTGATATGTGATACGTTATTTTTCTGCATTTCTTTAAGATATCCCAGGAGTGCGGCTGCGGCATTACGAGCTAACGGATTATGTTCGAGATCAAATCCAATAAGTGATGAAATATGAAAGTGTGAGGTCAGGAATTTTTTTGCACGTTTCACATATGTATCCCAGGGGTGGAAACAATTAATATTCATATCCTTCTGTGCACGGAGAAGTTTTAATATAGCGGGGTTATTAAAATCGGCAGGGGATATAATACATTCAGCAGGTCTTATCTTTGCGAGTTCGTCAATAATGGTATGGGTATGTCGTTGTGTTTCAAGTTCAGTTGTCTGAAAGAGTCCCGTAGATAGATCTGCAATAGCAATACCTGTACGCTGCTTATCAAAAACGACGCTGATAATGTAGTTGTTTTCTTTCCGATCCAGCATTTTTTCGTCGGTAACCGTACCAGGTGTTACGACTCGTATCACTTCCCGTTCTACTATGCCTTTTTTATCAGGTTCCGTCATCTGCTCGCATATGGCTACTTTATAACCTGCTTTTACGAGTTTATTTAAATACGGGTCAACGGCATGATAGGGAACACCAGCCATCGGAATCCTGCCATCACGACCTTTTGATCTACTTGTGAGAGTTATATCAAGTACTTTTGCACCTACGAGAGCATCTTCCAGAAACAGTTCATAAAAATCACCCATGCGAAAAAAAAGCAGACAATCTTTATACTCATCTTTGATCGCCAGATATTGCTTCATCATGGGCGTCGTAAAGTTTTGCATAAGCAGAAGTTCATTATATACTTAATTGTAGACAAAATGCTACAATTTAAATCTATGAACAAGCTCATATTAATTACAATCATCCTAATCGCTCTTCTGTTCGGCGTTCTTCGATTTACTTCTAAAGAAAATATAGTTCTTAAAGAAACGAGAACGCGTTATTATTACGCCCCGGACATCGTTGCCAAGCTTTCACATGTAGACTCAACATTACGCATGTCGCAGAAAGAATTAGATACACTTGATACAGATATGTTTGCACTCGTGAAAAACAAAAAATTACCTCCTACTGAGGCATCTCGTTTTTACGCATATGTACTGACAGCGCAGAAAGAAGCTGCCGACCTCTCATATTCTGTTAAAGGTGAATATATGGGAAGTTTGCAGCCTGTTACTTATGAAATGATATGTATCTTGTATCCTGATAATTGTCAGAAAGTAAGTAATGATCCTGTTAAAGATGCCTATTCGCTCGAATTATCACGCCTTGTAACAGAACAATATAAACTACGTATGGTACATGACAGTCAGGGCACTCATGCACCCGGAGTACTCAAGGGGGATGAATACTGGAAAGGCAAACCCGTCACCCCAGATGCAGGTTCTTGGAAGTTATGGAATATAAAAGATACAGGTTCCTATATAGCGCCAACTCCACCAGTACATGGTTCAGAAGAAGATGCAAAAGAGATTGAAACTGTTAAGAATGCGGTGCTGAATATCACACCTGAACAAAAAAAGGCAGTCATGTACTGGGCCGGAGGAGCTGGTACAGAAACTCCAGCTGGTATATGGCTCGGGATCATGAATACCTATATTAAAACAAAACCTGCATTAACGCTTGATAAGATATTAACCATTCGATCTGGCATGAGTACAACTATGGCTGATGCATTTATTGTTTGCTGGCACAATAAATTTATCTACTGGACGATGCGTCCGAATATGAGAGATACTTCGATTGTTA
>CAYMIY010000002.1:17027-24889 GCA_964390735.1 uncultured Gammaproteobacteria bacterium | reverse complement strand
AATAAATTTATCTACTGGACGATGCGTCCGAATATGAGAGATACTTCGATTGTTACGGTTATTAAAACGCCGCCATTTCCAAGTTATGTGTCCGGACACTCTACTGTTTCTGCAGCCGCAGCAACAATGTTAAGTCACTATTTTCCGGAAAACAAAACGAAATGGATGCAGATGGCTGAAGAAGCTAAAAATTCTAGATTATGGTCAGGTATTCACTTTCCAAGTGATAATGACGCAGGATTTTCACTTGGTACTAAGCTTGCCACAGATACTACTTCATTGCTCTAGCACTTCTGACGTAGCTGTTACTTAATCCATACATTTATACGTTACTATGAGTATATGAACATTCATCTACAACGTGCTAACACTATTGTAAAGGTTATGGATAAACGATTCCTTGATCCGATACTCGGTTTAATACCTGGCATTGGAGATGCTGTTTCGCTCGCTATATCGAGCTATTTAATCTGGATAGCTATAAAATATCGGTTACCTAAGAAAGCAATTATGGCCATGATCTGGAACATAGGGTTTGATTTCGTGATAGGTACGATTCCTGTAGCCGGAGATTTACTCGACTTTTTTTATCATGCAAATGTAAAGAATCTGGAAGTCCTAAACAAGTACAAACATTATTTTAGTGAAGTAGAAGAAGGCGTTGTCATGTCCTGAGTATATCGTTGTATGAATATATCATGGACTCCTTTGTAAGCTGGGTTTTCATCAGTTAATATACGATACATATAACTAACAATAGTATATGTATTAACTTGTTTTCGTATACGCGACAATATTTTTTCCATAAGCCAAGGAGAAATATACATATAAAATAACGGTTTCGTATGCGGTTCTATCAACGAAGGGAAATGCAGCTTAAACATATCACCATACATTACTTTGATATATTTTCTGTGTGGATGGAGTAATCTCCTGATGTGCATAATAATAAGTAATACAGGATTAATTTCGAGTGCAACAAAAGAAGTGTTTAGGTTATGCGTGTGAGCATAGTTCGCTGCCTGAAAGACGATAAGCCCTTCACCAGCACCTAGATCAATTATTGTCTGATCGTTTGATATCCCTAGTGATTTCAAAATCATTGGCATATCTGCATGATTTGAAGGAAAGTAAGGTATCGGAGACAATACGGGAAAAATAAAAAATGCGAGTGCAATAAACAGGATAATTCCCAGCGCCGTAAGTATCATAGTGAGATTATAAAAGATCCAATACAATATTGACATAGCTAACATAAACGCGGTATACTGACACTATGAACTTTCTATTAAAATTACTGGTAAATGGACTTGCCGTTTTTATAACTGGATATATTCTTCAGGGAGTTCATATTGATACGTTTTTCACGGCACTCATTGTTGCAGTTGTTCTTGGTGTAATAAATGTGTTCCTTAAGCCAATATTATTCATACTTACTCTTCCGGTAAATATCATGACACTCGGGTTATTTACATTTATACTAAATGCACTCCTTATTATGCTAACCACTACGCTTGTTCCAGGCTTTACCGTAGACAACTTCTTGTGGGCCCTGCTTTTTTCCCTGGTATTATCTCTTGTGAACGGCTTTCTACAAGCTTTAGTCTAATACCCTATTCTTTTGGTACAATACACCTATGCAAGATCAAATTGTATGCCCTCATTGTAAACAAACAATCCCATTAACGCAGGCAATATCGCATCAGATTGCTGATAAGTATCGCAAACTTGTTGAAGAGGACCGAAAAAAGCAGGCTGATATGTATGAAAAGCGACTCCAGGATGAAAAACTGAAAATGAATAAGGAAGCCACAGAAAAGATAAGGATAAAGATCCAGGAAGAGATGGAGTTCAAATTTAAAGATACTGAAAATGAGAGTATTGAGCTGAAAAAGAAGCTTCAGCAGATGCAGACGGATATTCTGGAAACTCATAAAACAAATAGACAGTTGAAAATGGAGAGTGAGCAGAAAATACTGGAGTTTGAAAAAAAACTAGCTGCCGAACAGGCAAAAATAAGAGAAGAAGAGCAGAAAAGATTAGACGATCAGTATAGACTTAAAATACTTGAATTTGAAAAAAAACTGCAGGACGCAAGTGTAGCCAACGAAGAAATGAAGCGTAAATTAGAACAGGGATCGCAGCAGACGCAAGGTGAGGTGCTTGAACTTGAAATAGAACAGATGTTGAGACAGGCATTTCCTCATGATGAAATTAACCCAGTTGCAAAGGGAGTACGCGGAGCAGATGTACTACAGATAGTGAAAAATAATTTTGGTCATCAGTGTGGAACCATTATCTGGGAGTTAAAGAGGACAAAAGCATGGAGTAATGAGTGGATCACGAAGCTAAAGGATGATCAGCGAAGTATTAAGGCAGAAATAGCAATTATCATAACTCAAGTATTACCTCCTGACATAAAACATTTCGGAAATAAGGAAGGGGTCATGGTCGGAAATTATGATTCGATCATGGCACTTGCAGGACTTCTTCGTGGACATCTTATCGATATCAACGGAGTTAAATCAGTTTCGGTAGGTAAGGCCGAAAAGATGGAAATATTATATAACTATCTTGCAGGCAATGAATTCAAAATGAGAGTTGAAGCTATTATAGAAGCATTTACTGCTATGCAGGAAGATGTTGAACGAGAAAAACGCTGGTTTACCGCAAAATGGGCTAAACAGGAAAAATACATCCGTAAGGTAATAGATAACACGGTTGGTATGCATGGAGACCTGCAAGGTATTATGGGAAAATCACTGGGCGAAATAAAAGGTCTTGAAATGCTCCCGGAACCGTCGGTGGATAATCCTGATACATTGTTTTAATATTAATGTATGAAGGACCATCTTCAGTCGCATTATTCAACGATTTCAAAATCAGTAGTACTCATTCCTATTCTTATCATTATTTTTGCACTAGTCGCCAAAACCGGTGATAGAAATCAAGTATCTCTCAAAATGGCACAGTTTGGTCCTACCGTGAAAGTAATACAGCCAACCGATGTCCCTGATGATAAAGTTTACGTCGATCTTGAAGGACCATCAACATGCGTAATGAAAAATAGTGACTATACCGTCACTGTGCAAATAAAGAAGAGTCAGATTTCTGCAAAAATGGTGGGGCTAAAACAAACAAAGCAATATATCCTTACTGAAGATTGTTTATTTATCTGGACGTTAAATGAAAAAAATGGTATAAAAAAATGCGATATGTCTAAAGTTATACCTATGGTTCAAGGGTTAGCAGATCTTCATTTACTTACTATTAACGATATGATCTCTGCACTATCAAAGATAGGGCTTCAAGGCAGTGCATTTTCTAGTATGAAATGGGATAAACCTGTATGTATGAAAAATGAAGTAAGCGATACCGTATTTAATGTACCTTCAAATATCAGATTTATTGACCCGACTCCAGTACCTGTTTCTCAGTAACATACTCATATTAGGCCAAAAAAAATGCCCTGGCTATTACTTACTTTCCCCAATTGCCGCTTTGGCATGAGTATCATCAGCGTAGACTCGTTTCACGACCTTGTTCGGGATGTGAAAGGGTGGTTCCAAGTCGCTTCTATAACCAAGACAAGACATTATAAAATATAATAATTGAAAATGCAAGGAGATATAGCATGCTATAATGAAGATACATGCCAAGCTTATTACACCCGGTAACCAAACATCTACATGCGTTTTCTATACGCCCAGATGTAAAATTTGATACACAGGAAAGTGACGAAGAGATAATATTGGTCCTTCGTGCTCATCCTATAACTCAGATCTCGTGGGGTATTAATTCGATATTTTTACTTCTTGTACTTATTATTGCTAACATTTTTTTTACTAATTTTCTCAATCCAATACAACTTACTTACATGAGTCTGATGGGCATATTGTTCATCATAAGCTATGCCTGGCTCAACTTTCTTTTGTATTTCTTTAATGTAGGATTAGTGACTAATAAAAGAGTGATAGATATTGATTTTTACAGTATTTTATATCGTGAGGTATCAGAAACCAGAATATCTAAAGTTGAAGATATTACCGCAAAATCTGCAGGTTACTTTGGCTCCTTATTCAATTACGGGAATGTATATGTTCAGACAGCAGGAGCAGAGGTGAATATAGAGTTTGATAGTGTCCCGGAGCCTTCAGAAGTAGTCAAAATTATTAACGATTTACAAACCTGATATGGATTTTAATCAGATCATTGCAATCTTAACAGGGGAGAGTCTTCTGAAACTTTTTGTTAAGTCTTTCGCTTTGCTATTCTCTTTTCTATTTGCTATCTATTCTATAGTAGTATTAAGACAGACCAAACAGATGACTAAAACCTTACAGATAAGAAAAGCATATCTCTTTGTTCTTATTTCAACTATCCAGTTAATTTTAGCATTTGTACTTCTTTTATTAGCAATTTTTGTTGTATAACCCATGTTGCATAGTCAGTTTGCAGTATATTTAGGAGCGGAAAGACCGACTGGTTATACTGGTTTTATAGTTGATGAACATCATTTTGTAATTGTTGACGTAGAAGAGGGTTTTGATCAGGATCAGGGACATGCTCTCGTGTCCCGCCTAAAAGAAAAACTTCATTCACATCGCATTATCGATATTACTCATATTGATGCCATTTTAGATGCAGTGATGCATGAATTTAATGTGCCACCAGGATTTTCTCTGGCTATGGGTATACAGACAGGTAAAGCATTTTATCTCAAGACCATTGGTAATGGCCAGATATATATTTCAAGAGGACAAAAATTTGCACGTATTATTGAAGGTGATAATTCTGCATCAGGATTTGCCGAAGATAGCGATACATTTATTTTTACGACATACCGATTTATGTCTCTTGTTGATAATGACCAATATATAAAGAAATTATCAGAGCAAAATACTCCTCATCAAATAGTTGAAGAAATAACCCCGACATTAAAGGCTTTGAATGATGAAGGAGCGATTGCTCTGTTTACCTGTTTTTCTCAATCAGAAGAAAGTACTGATGCTCACGAAAAAGAAATCAGCAGTATACACGATGCTAAAGGAAATATTGTCGATGAAGAACAATCAGGGCCCGAGAGAGAATATATTGTTCTGAAACGAAAGAAACCGAGCCTTGGAGAAAAGCTGCGTGCATGGAAATCGCAATTATCATCAGACAATACAAAAAAATCTAAGCGTAAACTTGTAGTTGGTCTTATAGTCGCAGTTGTGTTTGCGATCCTTATATGGAGTGTTGTTCTGGGCTATAATAGACGCACTAACGAAGACATGCGTAAAAAGATTCAGGCTTCTTCCGAGTTAATAAATCAGAAACTTAATCAGGCCGACGATGTGGCTTTTTTGAATATGCCACGCGCTCTTGCCCTCATAAGCGAAGCGAAGGATGAGCTGAATAGAGTTAAAAAAGAAACTGGAGCACAAGACAGTATGCTTGCAGCGCTTTCTCAAAAAATACAACTGAAAGAAGATCAGATCTCAAAGAAAGAAGAAAAGAATGGAGAGGAATTTTATGACTTGACACTAGATCAGAAAAATGCAAAAGGGAATAAGATGTATCTTGATGGTGATTCTGCAGCAATATTGGACAAAGATGCTGGTTCTGTATATATCCTGTCACTACAAAAAAAATCTTTGACCAGAATACCTGCATCGTCTGCAAAGAAGGCGGATGCGATTGGATATTACAATTCAATGGTATATTTACTTAGTGCGAGTGACGGAATTTATAAAGTTGGGGAAGATACAAAGGAAACAAAAGTACTTGATGCAGACAAAAACATGAGCTCAGTTCAAGGCATGTTCATGTATTCTGGTAATATATATGTCCTGGATAGCAACAAGCAAGATGTATATAAGTATAGTTCGACTGACAGTGGTTTTTCAGGCGGTACATCTTACTTTAAAGATAGTTTGGGTGTCGGATTATCCAGTGCAAGCTCACTGGCTATTGATTCATCTGTGTACATAAGCCTCGATCATTCTATTGTGAAGTATACTGGCGGACTTCAGGATAGCTTTAGTACTTCTTTCCCTTCTGATAAAGTATCAGTTACCAAGTTATATACAAACAAGGATCTAGATAAAGTGTATACATGGGATAAATCCAAAGGATCTATCTTTGTAATCGGAAAAGATGGTCAGTATGAGAAGGAAGTAAAATCATCATTACTTAAAACGGCCGACGATTTTACCGTATATGATAATGCGGTCTATGTACTAATTAAAGAGAAAATATACAAGATATCGATCTGATTTATTTAGTAAAATCTTCTTGATTCTTTTTAAATGAATCTGCATATATAGCTTTTATTGTATACATGTCGGGTCTTCCCGTTATGTACAGATCATAATCGCCACTTTCATTCTTATAAAATTTCAGATTAGTCAATTTATCTTTTTCTTTTATCTGTATAGTCATATCCTCAGGTATAGTGGGTGGTTTAGTTTGTTTCACATCAGCAGCGACCAATTGTTGGAGGTCCGTGAGCACTGCCTGAACTCGTTCATACAATACTTGATTGTCATTTACGTACCATTTAGTATCTTTTTGTTGAAGATGAAGATCTGTATCGTTATATGTTATTGTTGCCTCCTTCAAATCAGAGAGATTATCAAAAGCTGATATATCCAGATCCCGATAATCCATAGGAGTATAGAAGACAGTTAAATCATCAACCTGATATGTTTCGTTTTCATTCTCGAATCTTACATATCCCACGGCATCCTGTATTGGACTGAAATATATGTGATGATCTACACTCTTTGCTTTAAAGATCACTTTATTTTTATCTGAAATATTAAAAATACGTTGTTTGGCTTTATTGGTAGATACGATCTGTGACTTGGATAATTCCAGAATATGAGTTAGTGTAATATCTACATGATTTTGATTAGCGCGATATCTATGTGGTGATATAACGATCCACTCATGGCTATCCCTATGAAGAACAGTACGGTCGTTTTTATATACTATTTCCAGATCGGTTATGTCATTTTTTGTAATCTGTGCGTATGGCCTCGTCGAGCGGTTTTGCAGAAAGGAAGATGCATTCTCCTTAACGATAAAAAAACCGAGGATAACAACAAGAATTCCAGCTATGATGGTTAGACGGTTTTGTATACGGTTTTCCATAGTATAATAGTATACTATGGCCACATCAGCTGAAGATAAAAAAATTATAGAGTCGATAATACATAAAGATGACGCAGCTCTGATGGCTGTATATAAGCAACATAAATCGGCACTACATCAGTTTATTATTCGTCAGTTAAATGATCCACAGGTCGCCGACGAGTTAACACAGGATGTGTTTTTAGATTTTATTGAAGCTCTGCGTGATTTTCATTTTCAATGTAGTATTAAGACTTTTCTTTTTACTATTGCCAAAAATAAAGTAATAGATGTTATTCGAAAAAAGAAAATTAAAAAAATACTTTTTTCTTCGATGCCTGAACATGTTGTAGATAATATAACAGCGGTAATGTTTGATGATGGGCTTGAAAAAAAAGAACTCCAGAAACAAATTAAGACTGTCCTTGACAATCTGCCGAATGATTATCAGGTAGTTTTACGACTCAAGTATGTGGAAGGCGAGAAAGTACAGACTATAGCCAGGAAACTATCATTGGGCTTTAAAGCTACTGAAAGTCTTATTTTCCGTGCCCGCAAAGCATTTGTGTCTATATGGAGAACATCGAATCCCGTCTAAAGAATAAACTGAATGAGGTATACACAGTAGAACCCAATACACTTGGAAATACCTATCTGACGCATCTTTTTAAGCAACTCACATCATTTTTGAAGGTCATGCCATTCATCTATATTATCCCGCTATCATTCGTTATTGCTGCACT
>CAYMIY010000002.1:0-16927 GCA_964390735.1 uncultured Gammaproteobacteria bacterium | reverse complement strand
AGTCTGTTAATCTGGAAAATAATGCTCTTTTATCTGGCAGTACGTTTTGCTACGGGAATGAAATTTATGACTATATGCTATATTGTTCTGCTGTATCTATGCATCTTTTTGCCAGCAACATTCTTTATGTACCAGTTGCAGGTTTTCAGAGTACCTTTTATCTAAATGAAATGATTTTACGTTAACAATCGACTTATCTAGTATGGATTTGCGCAAAGCTACATCCCGAAAAAACAGACTTGAAACAATTTCGCAGGAAATACATACCGATTTATCGGTCGTGGATACTGTATTTATCGATGATGAGTCATATGTTCATTGCGAAAATCTCATTGGTGCAGTTTCTATTCCCTTAGGTCTGGCAGGCCCTATGGATGTTATACAAAACGAAAAACATACATCAGTTTATATTCCTCTAGCTACCACAGAAGGCGCTCTTGTTGCGTCAGTAAGTAGAGGCGCAAAGGCATCCTCAGCATCTGGTGGTATACACACAGTCGCGGAAGAAGCGGGCACAACTCGAGGGCCTGTTTTTTATACGCACTCACTTGCACAAAAGACTTCGTTCATACACTGGCTACACGAATACGAAAAAGAAATAGCAAAGGTCGCAGAATCAACATCGAAGCACTTAACTTACAGATCGATGAGTGTCCAATCAAGTGGCCTTCATGTATTTGTTCGATTTGCATTTGATACTGATCAGGCAATGGGTATGAATATGGTCACGATAGCTACACAGCAGATTGTTGAGTATATTTCGACGAATACTCATGTTATATGTTTAGCTGTCGCAGGCAATTATGATGTAGACAAAAAGCCTTCATGGATGAATATGATATGTGGACGTGGGCAGCAGGCAAGGGCAGAATGTACGTTGAGTGCAAATGTACTATTCACGATATTAAAAACAGATGCACAGCAGCTCTATAACGTATGGATTGCTAAATGTATGTTAGGTTCAGCGATGAGTGGATCAATGGGATATAACGCTCATTTTGCTAACATAGTTGCAGCAATGTTTGCCGCAACGGGTCAGGACTTAGCTCATGTAGTAGAAGGCAGTATGGGAATTACGTATATGGAACTTCGCCCAGAAGGAAGTCTGTATGTATCTGTGTATCTTCCGTCACTCATGGTTGGTACAGTTGGAGGGGGAACCAGATTAAAAACGCAGGCAGCTGCAAGATCTATAATGCAAACTGTATCTAAAAAACAATTCGCAGAATATGTAGCTGGAGCGGTGTTATGTGGAGAAATATCATTATTAGCATCATTAAGTGCAGGAACACTCTCTTCTGCACACAAAGCACTCGGAAGATAATACTATGAAAGCAGGAATTACCGGTTATGGATTTTATATACCCAGGTACAGAATTAAAACTGAAGATATTGCACAGATTTGGGGAAAAAACGCTGGAGATATTTCATCATCTCTTCATATTTATGAAAAAGCAATAGCTGGCGTAGATGAAGATTCGGTAACTATGGCCTATGAAGCATCTCTTCTTGCACTTTCAACCATGTCTATACAAAAAAAAGATATAGGGATGATTCTTTTTGGATCAGAAACTCCTCCGTATGCAGTCAATCCTGCATCAACTATACTAGGTGAATATCTCGGTGTCGGGCCATCATATCTCGCCTCAGATACACAATTTGCGTGTAAAGCCGCAACAGGCGGCCTCATTATGGCGCTTAATTCTGTAGAAAGTGGATTTATGCGTCATGGCCTTGTATGTGGTTCAGATAAAGCGAACGGCAAACCTCATGATGCCCTTGAATATACTGCGGCATCTGGATCAGTTGCTCTTGTAGTGGGTTCAGAAAAAGTGCTTCTTGAGATAGTTGCTATGACATCATATTCTTCCGATACACCTGATTTCTGGCGAAGAGAAGGCATGAGATATCCAACGCACGGCGGTCGTTTTACGGGGAAACCATCATACTTCAAACATATCACTGGTGCTGCCGAGGACTTATTCAGTAAAACAGGAATGAAGCCTGCTGATTTTCAGCATGCTGTTTTTCATATGCCAAATGGACGCTTCCCTCAGGAAGTAGCAAAATCTCTGGGATTTACTCCAGAACACATAGCACATTCATTAGTTGTACCCTTTTTAGGAAATTCGTATACAGCATCTGCATTGATGGGACTGGTATCAGTACTTGAGCATGCCAAAGAAGGGGATTATATTTTTTTTGCTTCATATGGCTCAGGCGCCGGTTCAGATGGATTTATTTTTAAAGTCACAAAGGAAATAAAGAAACAGAAGAAAGAGTTCAAAAAGAAAATTGATCAAAAAGAATATATAGATTACACAACGTATCTTAAATTTATGGAGAACATGTAATATGGCAACAGTAACAGGTTATTACAGCACTAAATTTGGCGAACTCTGGGATAGATCATTATTTAATCTCGTCGATGAATCAATTCAGGGAGCTCTTCAAAGTGCTCAAACAAAACTCGAAGATATCGATGCTATATTTTTTGGAAATATGCTCGGTGGTGTCCTCGGTAATAATCTGCATAGTGGTGCTAAAATTGCAGAAATACTACACATTCATAAGCCCATATTTAGAGTAGAAGCAGCATGCGCTTCCGGAGGTATGGCATTTCATCTTGCTCATTTATCCGTCCTATCGGGAAGATATAAGAATGTACTCGTTGTGGGCGCTGAGAAAATGACAGATTATTCTCCCGAAGAAGTAACAGAAGCTCTTTCGGCAGCTGCATCTGGAGCAGAACAGGAAGCCGGGCTTACGTTCCCCGGTTTATATGCAATGCTCGCTCAGGTATATCTTTATAAATACGGATATACCGAAGAACATCTCGCTCATATCGCATATAAAAATCATGTCCATGGTGCCATGAATGCAAATGCACAGTTTAGAAAGAAAATATCTGTAGAACAGATTATGAAAAGTTCATATGTTGCATATCCTTTGAAGGTACTCGATTGTTCTCCTATTTCAGATGGTGCTGCAACGGTGGTAATTTCTGCCAGCAAGAGGGGTGTAGAGATTTTAGCATCAGAGGTTGCTACAGATTCTATCTCTCTATCGGGAAGAGCTGAACTCGATAGCTTAAATGCGACACGTATCGCCGCAGGTGAAGCATTTAAACGATCAAAACTTACCCCTACAGATATACAGATCGCAGAAGTTCATGATTGCTTTACCATTGGTGAAATTCTTGCGATGGAGGATATTGGTTTTTGGAAAAAAGGAGAAGGGGGATCAAATGCTAAAAATCATACTACTATGTTTGGATCAGATAATAGTCTTATCGTAAATACTTCAGGTGGTCTCAAAGCAGCAGGACATCCTGTAGGTGCTACAGGTATTAAACAAATTGGAGAAATTTTTTTGCAATTAAGTGGTCAAGCGGGCGAAAGACAAATATCAAATTGTAGAAATGGACTAGCACATAACGTTGGCGGTTCAGGTGGAACAGCTGTTGTTACTATTTTAGGAAATAAATAATATGATAAGTCCAGTTACGACATGGAGAAGACAAAAAACCTTGAAATCCTACACGGGTAAAAAAGGTGTCATATTAACCTGGACACGTATAATGGTCCCTGGACCGCAATTTAAAAAATATGCCCCATATTATGTAGTCCTTGCTGCTATGGAAGATGGGACTCATATGTGCGGGATGCTTGTTGATTGCAGAACTACTTCAATTACAATTGGTATGAAAGTTATCTCAGTGTTACGCAAAGTACGGGAAGTCGAAGAGGAAGATATCATACCTTATGGAATTAAATTTAAGCTATATGAAGAAGAAACATAGTGTGAGATATAGCGCTCCAGCAAAGGTTATACTTACAGGCGAGCACGCAGTAGTATATGGGAAACCTGCTTTGGTATGTGCAGTTGATTTGCGACTCACTGCTTCTGCATATATTACTGATACGGTTTCTGAAGAGAAAGGAGTTCATGCTGTTTATTCTGCAGTGATTTCCTATTTAAAAAAGCAATCTATTTCATATAAAAAAGATCCAGTAATGATCAGCACTACAACTAAGATTCCAACTGGTCGAGGACTCGGATCATCCGCTGCATTTTCCGTCGCATCTACTGCCGCTTTACTCGATCTTATCACAGATGGAAAACCATTTGAACCTGATGTCATAAACTCGATAGCTTACCAGGTAGAAAAAAAATTTCATGCAAATCCTTCAGGAGTAGATAATAGTGCGAGTAGTCTTGGAGGACTTATTTATTATCGCAAGGAGTTTGAATTTTTGAAATGTATCTCAGCGTTACCTTATAAGATTCCTGATGTGATACAATCACATCTTTACCTGGTTGATACGGGTAAGTCTGCAGAATCTACTGCTGAAATGGTCAATTATGTAGGTAAAAAATATAATATTAATGCTGAACAAATGGATCTGACACTCATGCATATAGAAAAGACAACTAAGCGTATGGTGGTATCGATAATAAAAGAAGATGGATTATTTTTTAAGCAATGTATTCAGGAAAATCAGCAATTACTTGATGATTTGGGAATAGTATCATCTTCCGCAAAACATATACTTCAGTCACTTCAGTCATTTGGGGCAGGTAAAATTACGGGAGCAGGTGGCATAAAAAAAGGCGCGGGCTTTATATTATTCTATGCCGATAATCCTGAGGAATTTGAACGAAAAGTAAGTTATAAATATATCAAGCTTCATCAGTCATTTGAAGGAGTGAAGAAAATAACATGACATTACATGTATCTGCCCCTGGTAAACTCATGGTGTTTGGCGAACATGCTGTTGTATATGGATATCCGTGTATTGTAACAGCTGTTGATCGTCGTCTCTCAGTATCAATTTCTCCTCATAATGATCGAGATCAATTTATAACTCCCGGTGTGAGCAATACCCAGTTCATTGAAAAGACTCTTGAAATGTACAGGAAACGTTTTAATAAAAGTAATTTTCTTAAGATAACCACACAAAGTCAGTTCTCACATAAATTCGGTTTTGGATCATCATCAGCGGTAACAATAGCACTGATTAAAGCATTATCTGAATACTATAACGATGGTCAGGATGATAAATCTATATTTAATCTTGCTTATCATATCGTTCTGGCAGTGCAGGGAACTGGCTCAGGTTTTGACCTGGCAGCAGCAGCGTATGGAGGCACACTTGAGTTTGTGAAAGGGGGAGATGTCATTGAACCATTATCAATATCATCGCTACCACTCATAGTTGCGTACTCGGGAATAAAAGCAGACACGCCAACTATCGTAAAAGCTCTTGGAGAACGATACAAGATAGATAGATCACGTATAGATTCCATTTTTAAACGGATTGCTGAGATAGTTAATACAGGCAAGCACTCAATACTACTGTCAGACTATAAATCAGCAGGGGAGCTAATGTCAGAAAATCATGACCTTCTGAGGCAACTAGGAGTAAGTACACAGAAATTAGATAGTCTCGTAAATGCAGCAATAAGCGGTGGCGCATATGGTGCTAAACTATCAGGAGCCGGGGGCGGAGACTGTATTATCTGTCTTGCCCCGGATGATAAAAGAGAAGAAGTAAAACGCTCGCTTGTAAATGCAGGTGGCGAAATAATAGAAGTTGCATGTAACACCGAAGGAGTACGGGTCGAACCCTATGAAATCAACAGCAGTAGCACCATCTAATATAGCATTTATTAAGTACTGGGGTAAAAAAGACGAAATATTGAGATTACCTGAAAACGCGAGTGTTTCGATGAACTTAAGTAATCTTCTTACTACAACAACGGTAGACTTTAATGAACATTATTCTGAAGATAGTATTCTTATAAATGGAGTACAGGTGTTATATGAAGAAAAAAGAGTAGTACAGCATCTTGATAGAATAAGGAAACTGGCAGGTTCCTCATTAAAAGCAAAAGTAGTAAGTGTAAATAATTTTCCAGCTAGTACAGGACTATCATCATCTGCCTCAGGTTTTGCTGCTTTGAGCGTTGCAGCGGCACATGCTGCAGAGCTTCATTTATCAGAAAAAGAACTATCTATTCTGGCACGCCAGGGATCAGGTTCTGCCTGTAGATCTATTCCATCTGGATTTACTGAGTGGCTTGACGGAAATACCAGCGAAGAATCATATGCTATACAACTGTATCCTCCAGATTATTGGGCAATTGCTGATGTAGTTGCAATAGTCAATACCGGAAAAAAGGATATACCTACTTCTACAGGCATGAAATCGGCACAAAAAAGTCCGTTTTTTCAGGTACGTAAGGCTCACATGAAAGATAAACTGGAACAGATAAAAATATATATGAAAGAAAAAGATTTTATCCGTTTTGGTGAGCTCGTAGAGTCAGAAGCTCTCGAAATGCATGCGGTGATGCTCACATCTACACCCGCCCTGATCTATTGGCAGCCAGGGACTGTGCAATTAATGAGATATGTTCATAAATGGAGAGCAGAGGGGCTTCCCGTATATTTCACCATGAATACAGGGCAAGATATGCATTTACTGGTCGAATCTAAAGATAGTGAACGATTGATAACACTACTCAAAGCACTTAATGAAGTCCGGGACGTTATAGTCAATACACCTTCTGAAGGTGCGCGCACTATAGAACATCACTTATTTTAATACCAGAATTACGGTTTGAATTCAGGGAGTTTTAGCTTTATGCCGCCTCCAGTGGTATCGACTACAGTAAGTACCCTGCCTGCAACTACTGAGAAGATAGTGAATGCGACCACTACTGCGATAACACCGATAACTGCGTTTGTTATTTTCTGTTGAGCTTTTGCTACCTTATCTTTTTCACCGCCAGAAGTTACCCATTCTAAAGCGCCCCAGAGCATATACATTAATGCGGCAAGAGCGGCTACGATAATAAATGATTGTACTGCGACACTTATAAGAGCACTTAAATCCTTCTCCGGACTACCAGACATACCAGTTATAGGTGCCTTTATTGTCCCGAATGGATTTGTTGTTGCAGCCATGAGTGTCGTTAAAATCATAGATGAATTAAAATGGTAACGTGATTTTGAGAATGCTGGCAATAATTCTCATAAACGTATAACTGAATATCATTACTGCAAGCCCGATAGATGCCCACGTCGCTACTTTCTGAGCTTTACCAATATTATCAGGGCTTCCTCCTGCAGTGAGTATGAGAAAAGCCGCATACAGATACATAACGAGCATCGAAAGTGAACCGATGATGATCGCCATCGGTACGAATGTGTTTAACAAACCTCCTATAGTGCTGAATTTAGCTATTGGGTTTACGCTCGTGTCTTCAAGATTAAGTGCAAGGTATTGCATATGTTACTATGAGTTTATAAGAAATGATTTTTCCTGTCAAGGAGACTATAATAGTAATCTATTATGGACGTACCAAAACACATTGCTCTCATACCTGATGGTAATCGCCGTTGGGCAGAAAATAAGTCTCTCCCTTCATTTGAAGGTCATCGGTATGCTGCACAGAAAGTACTGCCCGTGCTCCTTGATCATTGTATTGATCTTAAAATTGAATACCTTACATTCTGGACGGTATCGACTGAAAATATAAAAAAACGCACACCGCAGGAAGTAAGTAATCTCTTCCAGCTCATGAGATGGTACGTAACATTTAAACTTGAAGAATTCCATAAAAAAGGAGTACGCATTACGACGATTGGTAACCTCGCTGTACTACCCGAAGATATTCAAAAAGGAATAGCCCAGTCCGTTGAGAAGACAGCACATAATACAAAAATCACACTCATACTTGGTCTCAATTACGGAGGTCGTGATGAGATCGTGCGCGCTGTTGTTAAAATGATGAATAACAATATCGAGGCTTCTGGAGTTACTACAGAAGTGCTTCAATCCTACCTTGATACGGCATCTTTTCCTGATCCTGATCTTATTCTTCGTACAGGCGGCGAACACCGTACATCAGGATTCTTGCCCTGGCAAAGTGATTATGCAGAGTATGTATTTCTAGATAAATTCTTTCCTGATATCACGACAGAAGATCTTGATGCTTCTATCGCTGAGTTCAATGAACGCAAACGAAGATTCGGTAAATGAGCGGGAATATTTGATATACTATTTCTGTATATGTTCAATCCCTCATTTGTCATAAGTAACAAAATTCTCACATTTATTGCCAAGATAGAAGCAGCTGAAGAGGTTATCCAACATTCTCCTATACTACCCCTATGGGAAAAACAGTTTCGTGAGGATGCAGTAGTCCGGGCTGTGTACCATGGCACCCATTTGGAAGGTAATTTACTTCATAAAGATGAGGCAAAAGATATTCTTCTTGGTAAAGATGTTGTTGCTCGGCCGCGTGATATTCAGGAAATCATTAATTATAGACGCGTTATCGAATTCATCGATGAAGAAGCTGGTAAAGAAATTGATAAAATTACAGAACCTTTGATAAAAAAGCTTCATAGACTTGTCGTAGATAAAATACTTCCACCTGACCAGGTAGGCGAGTATCGATTGAAGCAAGTAATCATACGCAATTCTCAGACTGGTGAAGTTACATTCCGTCCACCACCTTCAATTGAAGTGCCATTTCTCATGAGAGAGTTTTTGTATTGGGTAAACAAAGTAAATAAAGATGAAATACATCCGGTTCTTAAAGCGGGCATAGTCCATCACGAAATGGTTCGTATACATCCATTTATTGATGGCAATGGTCGTGTTGCCCGATCGCTTGCAACACTAGTCCTATTTCTGGGTGGGTATGATATCCGACGCTTCTTTTCACTTGAAGAGTATTATGATCGCGATGCAGTTTCGTATTATGAGAGTTTACAGAAAGCATCCGCAGGAGACCTTACATCGTGGCTCGAATATTTTACTTATGGTGCATCAGTAGAGTTCGATCGTATCAAGGAAAAAATTCTTAAAATGTCTCGTGATTCACGAATGAAAGATAAGTTCGGAGGCCGTCAAATATATCTAAATGAAAGACAGATGAAAATAGTAGAATATATACAGGAAGTCGGCTATCTGCAAAATAAAGCGTTCGGCACCTTATTTGATACCATTTCAGAAGATTCTGTTCTCCGAGATGTTCAGGACCTGATAAAACAGGGCGTGTTAAAAAAAGTTGGAAGCACAAAAGGTGCTCGTTATGTCATGACCTAATACTATGAAATGTTCAGCCCTCGGCATATATTTTGAAAAAATAGAGAATACATCATCGCGTCTTGAAATAACACAGATCGTTGCAGACCTCTTTAAAGAGTTGTCTGCATCAGAGATAGAACATGTATCTTATTTACTCCAAGGGCGCATTGCACCATTATTTGTAAAGTCTGACTTTGGTATGGCTGAGAAAATGATTGTAAAAGCAGCCGTATCAGCTCTTCAGCTTGATCAAACTGATTTCACTAAAAAATTAAAAGAAATCGGTGACATCGGAAAAACAGTAGAACATTATAAAAAACAGTATTCTTCATTTGAAGAAAAAGACCTAACCGTACATGAAGTTTACGAAAGTCTAAAGAAAATTACTGAGGCGAGTGGCCCAGGGTCACAGGAAACGAAAATTCAAATATTATCTCTTATCCTTCGACAAATAGATCCATTATCAGCACGCTATATAGCTCGCATACCTGCGGGTGTCATGAGACTTGGTTTTTCTGATATGACCATCCTGGATGCCCTCTCATGGATGATAAAAGGTGATAAAAGCCTCAGACCTATGATTGAGCAGGCATACCATGTGCGTCCTGACCTGGGATTTATTTCGAGTGAGCTCAAAAAACATGGTGAAAAAGGAGTAAGTGAAATAAAGCCTGAAGTGTTTACTCCTATTATCATGATGAGAGCAGAACGACTTTCTTCGGGAGTCGAAATCGTAGAAAAAATAGGCAAAAGTATTATTGAATCTAAATATGATGGATTTCGTTTGCAGATACATGCTCAGAAGAAAGGTCATACCCATGAAGTGAAACTATATTCCCGAGGACTAGAAGATGTATCATACATGTATCCAGACCTCATAGAAGGTGTCATAAAGGAAGTAAAAGCACATTCTATTATTATGGAAGGAGAGGCTCTCGGGTTTGATCCGCAAACAGTTTCTTTTTTGCCGTTTCAAGAAACAGTACAGCGCAAACGAAAGCACGGTATTGAAGAAATGGCTAAGGAGATACCGCTCAAATTATTTGCATTTGAATTACTGTACCTTGATGGAAAAAGTTATATCAAGGAGCCATTTAGTGATCGGCGCAATGCTCTCGAAAAGGCGGTAAAACTGAGTGGTAATGTTGCAGATGACACCATTATTCTTTCTCCGGAAGTTACGACAGATGATCCTAAAAAAATAGAGCTCCTTTTTGACGATGCCATTACGCGCGGACTTGAAGGAATCGTAGCAAAGAAGATGGATGGAGTTTACCAGCCTGGGGCAAGAGGCTGGAACTGGATAAAAGTAAAAAGAAGCTACTCATCTAAAATAGAAGATACTATTGATTGTGTAGTTATGGGGTATGATGCAGGTAAAGGAAAACGGACTAGTTTCGGCATCGGAGCGTTTCTGGTAGGTGTCTATGATGAAAAAGAAGATAAATATCTCACCGTTGCAAAAATTGGCACGGGCTTGTCTGATGAAGAATGGAAAGAACTAAAAGTAAAAGGAGATAAATATACATCTGAAAAACAACCTGCATTGTATGTGGTTGATAAAATGATGGATGTCGATGTGTGGGTGAAACCAACCATTGTTGTCGAAATAAAAGCAGATGAAATAACCAGATCACCCGTTCATACAGCTGGACGTGTTATGAAACCATCAAAATCAGGCCAATCATCCGATGTAGATGTCGCCGGGTTTGCACTACGCTTCCCACGCCTTGTTCAGTTTAGGACTGATAAACGTCCTGAAGACTGTACATCGCTTAAAGAGATAGAAGAAATGTTCAAGGATCAGAAAACAGCGAAAGGTTAGTTCATGTAATGTTTCTTGTATGTCTTCAGCATTCTGAACAGGTACTCAATAAAGAGAGAGTAGGGATTGTGAATCATTCTCCGACTCGATGTAACTACAAGTAATGTCTTGTCATAGAATATCTTTCCTTTTGCCTTATCTAGGTGAATCGATAAATCCACATCTTCATGTACTTCTTTATCATTTAAACATACGGCATTTTTGATACCTTCCCACGATGTTTTTTTTATTGCCATATTAGGCCCAAGGAGAACATCAAATCCATAGATCGTTCGACACATAAATCGATATGATGCACTGATAAAGCGCGTATGAAGTACGCGCTCCGGATAGACAATATCTCCTGTAATCGCATCTACATTGTGCTCATTAAATAAACGAATTATATGTTCGATCCAATCTTCAGGAACTGTTGTATCTGCATCAGTTCTGACGATAATATCGTACTGTGCAGAGTTTAAACCACGGTTGCGAGCATGTGTGATTCCCTGTTTGGTCTCCGTCAGGACAGTGACATTATATTTTTCAGCTATAGAATGAGTAGCATCAGTAGAATTATTATCAATCACGAGAATCTCATCAGGCTTAACTGTTTGTTTCTGAAGCGATTCTAAACAGTCAGCAATATACTTTTCTTCGTTATATGCAGGTACTATTACAGATATTTTCATTGTGTGTGTTCTTCTGATAATGTTTTATAAACATGAATCATTTGTTCGGTGGTCGATGTAATGGAATGCTGTTTTACTAACTTAAGTGATCCTTCTGAATAAGCCTCACGCAATTTAGTATCTGTATTTAGTTGTAGCATAGCTGCTGCCAATTTGGAAGTATCATCTGAAGGGCACAGTATCCCATTCTTATGAATGAGTTCTGGTAACCCTCGTGAATCGACACCGATAATCGGTAATCCGAAGCTCATCGCCTCCAGCACACTCACAGCCTGGTTTTCGCTTTTACTGGCGGTGACAAATGCTATGGCATTTCGGTGAATGCCGGAATCCATGAGCGAGTCATGATCGATACTACCTAAGAATAGAATACGTTTAGCATACGGTGTTTTACTCGCTAACTCCTTCATTTCACCGAGTGCAGGGCCATCACCTACTAGCACAAGGTGCGCTTTGCTTTCTTTTTCGCAGTACAGATTAAAGGCTTCAATGAGGATATCAATACTTTTTTCTCTACTGACTCTGCCTACATAGAGAAAGTATGATTCGGGCAATTTCATCGTATTTAGGGATGTCCGTTTTACTGAAGATTGATCCTGAATACCGTTACTTATTATGGTGACATCTTTTGCAATTCCATTCTGTTGCAGTGCATGTTTCGTATAAATCGAGGGTGAAATGACAACATCAGCCTGATTGTAAAGCATATTTGAATATACCCAGCCGATCTTTGTTGCAACGTTTTTATTATTAAATTTGAGAATATCAAGATTTACAACTTGCAGGTATTCAGGTTCCATAAAATAGGTGTGGAACGTACCTACAATAGGTATTTTCTTCATTTTTCCGATAAGTATTCCAGCTAACCCTACGGTTAACGGGGTATGAAAATGAATAATGTCGGGTTGGTCTTCATTCATCAATCGCAGTATTTCCAATGAGAGTGGTGATGACAATCTGAAATCCGGGTAAAAGAGAGCAGGCATCGACGGGAGAAGTTCAAGTTTGATTTCTGGATAATCCCAGTTCAGATGTTTATCGTGGGGTGGTTGAGGTGCAAAAATAGTTACACTATGTCCCTCGTGGCTAAGCGCTTTACTTAGATTTACTATTGAAGTCACTACACCATTAAGTGAAGGATAAAAAGTATCGGTAAAATGTGCAATTTTCATATCTGTTTCTTCATATTATAAATCATATCAAGGTATATGTTTACTGACGTAGATGGTGTGTTTGGTATATAATAGGTGTATTGGATTATTATGAAGCTATAAACATACACTTTTATGAAAAATATCTTAAGTCGATTACGCACCAATCCACACATAGGTATTGCCTGTATCATGGGTATCGCGGCTATTATACGACTCATCCCTGTACTTCGTGCGGATTTTCCTTTAAATGAAGGAGGAATGTTTTATGTCATGGCCAAAAATATAAGTGACAATCACTATTGGCTTCCTTCGTTTACAACTTACAACGGTATGCATATACCTTTTGCCTATTCACCATTGTCATTTTATCTTACTGCGTTGCTCCATGATGTATTTCATTTCACGTATATCGACATACTACGATTTGTACCACTCATATTATCACTATGTACTATTCCGGTTGTGTATTATCTGGCATACGAACTGTCATTATCGGTACTGTTCTCCTACATAGTGACACTCATATATGTATGTATGCCTGGAAGTTTCCAATCGTTCATAGAGGGGGGTGGGATAACTAGATCACCCGGCTTTTTATGTGCTCTTCTTGCTAGCCTCTATGCGTTAAAAGCATTTAAATCACGAACACTACATCTGTCTTATATTGGTTTTGCTATCATATCGCTATCTCTCAGTGTACTCTTTCATATAGAATCTGTTACGTTTGCGATATATACCATTATCGCCCTCATGCTTATTTTTGGACGTAGCAGAAAAGGCGTGGGCACGGTATTGATTCTGATAAGTGGATTATTAGTGTGTACGTCATGGTGGTGGGGAACTGTGCTTTATTATCACGGTGTCTCTCCGTTCATTAATGCATTGCATTCTAATCCCTGGAATGCATTTACATTGCCACAGCTCATGCTGTTACATTATGTTATACAGCCAAAGTTTGATATTCTCACAGGCTTTTATCTGTTTGGTCTTATGCTGTATCTCATAAAGAAAAAATGGTTTATTCCCGTATGGATGACTATTCTCTTTATAGGAGCGTCACGTATGATCCCGACAGCCGTTTCAGTACCTCTCGCATTCTTAGCTGCGCATGCTATTACGGATGGTGTGACACCTCTTATACAATCAGTATCTAAAAAAAATGAATGGGTATATGTGACATATGGTGTAATTATCATCAGTATGCTCATTTCCTTAAGCACTATCTTTATGCACAAGCTCTCATGGTTCGATTATGTATCTGCTGATGAACGGACAGCCATGGCGTGGGCGAAAGATCATACCCCTGCGGAATCAACATATGTTGTAATGACTTCGGTGCCTGCATGGGGATGGTTTCTAGACCATACACTGGAATGGTTTCCTGCCTTAACTGAGCGTACAAGCATAAGTACTGTTCAGGGGGGAGAATGGCTGGTAGACTTTAAAAGTAGATTAGAACTTAACAGAGCCCTAAAAGATTGTAACACTAAATCAGTTTCCTGTATAGAAGATGTGCTGTCTCAAAACCAGATTGAATTCAGCCATATTTATATTGCGAAATCTATGCAAACAGAACCTGAGCTCAACACATGTTGTTCCTTGCTTATTTACACGCTTGATCATGATCAAAACTATGTGAGGGTGTATAACGGTCCGGGAGCTGCCATATATGAACGTAAAAATGCATTACAGTTCAAACGATACGCAGATAGGAAAGTGATCAGATAATCGCAAAGGAAGGCGTGTTGTTTTTATATGCGTAATGTTTCGATAGAGTACATAGTCAAGCTTCAGTTTTACGCTGAACCACTTCAAAAAGCCCTGCTCAAGGGTATACATAATATTACTGGTAGCTTCCGTTAAGTTAAAGTCCCGGATAAAGCTTTCAAACTTCTTTCTGCCGTATGGATAGTTAAAATCACCGACAACAATAAGATTTTTTTTACTGAACAGCTCGACATCCGCAAACATCTTCCTCAGTTGTTTATCACGTATAGAGTTCGTTGCCCATGGAGAGAGATGAAGATTATAAATAGTGAGCGTAGTTCGTGAGTTCTTTATTCTAAAATCGGTGCGCAGAACCGTTCGTGGCTGCTGGCGGCCATTGAGAAGGAATTGAAGCATCTCGTACATACCTCGAGGTAGATTAAACGCATCAGATTCTATAAAGGTAAACACACTTGCTCTATAAAATGTCGCGAGACCATAAATCTGTCCAAAATGAATAAATGAATTAGAATAGTCAGCCAGGTTGTATCCATATTTGCTAAGCGTGTTCAGGTTTTCTTCAGATGTTTCCATCTCCTGAAGACAAAGAATATCTGGCCTATGCGTAGCTATTAGATCTTCAATCTGCCCCATGGCTTTACTGAAGTGAAGGTTATATGTAATGATAGATAACTTCATGTTGTCATTATACAAGATAATAGGAAAAGGAGTGTAAAAGTTATCCACATTTTACTTTTTCTCAAAATATATATTGTCGCAACAATCTAATTTGCCAATAAACAAATATAGGATATCTTATAGTATGTGTTAATTATGCTATGGGTATTGACACGCTATATTCCATTTATTATGATGGAGTTATGTTCATCAATAAACTTTTTAACACCAAAATTAAGTTGCAGATAATTCAGGAAGAATCAATGTCTGAAGAGAAAAAGATAATGGATGAACACCTCATGTTTGCAAGCAGTCAGTTTAAAAAACTACATAAGAAGAATCTTTCTATACCTCTCACACTGTACCAGCTGTAATAAAGAGAACTCGTTTTTTTTCATGCTTTTAGACCATAAAAAAAAGAGCATCACTACCGCTCGTATAAGGGTGACGACGAGTAGTAATGCTCTTCTTTCTCTCGAGCTTTGCAGCGCAAAAGAACTAGTTATAAACGATAACAGAATAATTTCTGAATGTCAATAGTCAACCTTAATTAAGCTTATACAGAGCCCCAAACTTGTTTGACGATTCGAAAATTTTAGTTCCCAGCTCCGCAAACTTTTCCGTCTTTATTTTTGGATATTTTGTGCGTTCCTGAGAGGTGATCACAACATATTTCACGTTATATTTTTTAAGTAAACTACGTGTTAAATCAAGATCATCTGATTCATAGATATTTTGTATATCCGGGATACGATTTCCTACTACATCTGCATTTCCTCGCCATAGCCATTCATGTACCCACCACCCAGCGACCGTAGGAAGCCCTGTATAGGCCGAGATAAGCTCGTAGTCGGTGTATGAGTCGCCTTGTGCTTCAAGGATCGTTGGCTGGCCGATTATAGACGAATTCATATAGTCAATGATTTCCTTAGATTCGGGATATGAATCTTTTATCCATACTGAGCCATCGAGTTCTACTGGCTTTTTCAGATTTCCATAATATGAGGGGAATGAATAGAAAGAATAAATCAGCACCAAAAATACTGGTCCAATGAGAATAAGCTTCAGAACATATTTAAACGGTGTCTTGAGTGTGCGAACACGATACATGACATACGCAGAACTCAAACTCATGATCATGAACGCCTGGTATCCCAGCTTAAACATCGTATTTGCACGAAAATGATCAGGGTAAATATCCTTGATATAAAAGAACTCCGGTACAATGATCAGATAGGTTCCAAAGAAAAAGAGCATCAAGATAAACTGATCGACTACAGTCTGATCATTTGCACTTTTGCGTGTGAGATAGATACCCATCATAATAGCAAAATTGATCCAGAAGAAGCCCCAAAGCACAAATAACATCCAGAATGGTGACACCTGACATTTTCCTTTTTCAAACATAAAAGGTCCTACTTTTACGAGCTTAACAAGAAAATCTGGACTGCAGTTCACCCCTATGCCTGAAACAAATGGTGCAAAATGTGCAGAGAACGGATAAGAAAATACGGCAAATGAAACGATCATCAGTACTGAGTAGAGAACAAATTTGACTGACTTGCCATAGACAAGGAAGAATACAACAAGACTGAGCAGAATATAAATGGGTCCATCAAAGGCGTTTGTCATGTAGTGTATAGCAGTCATAAATCCAAGCATTATAGCAGTGATGATACTTGCAAATGATGAGAATGGTCGTACCTTTACGATCTGCTCATGTATAACTTCATGTACTTTCTTATGTTTCTTTGGATGTTCGATGACAGGAGCTTCTGTTTCTTC
>CAYMIY010000001.1:50989-53755 GCA_964390735.1 uncultured Gammaproteobacteria bacterium | reverse complement strand
ATATCTTTCTGAAAATGCACCTCATCTACGCCAGGCTGTTTCTTAATAAACTCTGCGATCTCGGGAAGAAAATAAGGTTTTTTTGCAAATATCTCGAGTGATGCAGGAAGAATAGTAGGAGACACCATTTCAAGAAGGAGAGGATTGTCCTTATTGAGTTCTTTATAAATTGCGAACGCTTTATCTTTTGAAATATAGTTCACTGTCGAGACTTTGCCCGATGATATAAGCTGGTCACGAGTCTTAAAGATATCTCCTTCTGATGTTTTCTGTTGAAAATAAACGGTTACCTGTGGGCGTGTCTCAACGTATCCCAGGAATCCATAGAGGAAACTGAGAATAATAAGGAGACTGGTAGAAAGGAATAGTGTGAAAAAAAGAACCATGAACGCTGCGAGTGACTGATAAGGAGTTCTTCTAATAGATGTTAATATGTCTCTCATACCTCGTATCCTCCTTTTCGCAGATCCTTAACTAATTTTCCATCTTTCAGTGCAAGAACACGACGCTTTAAACTATTTACAATGTCTGTATTATGAGTTGCGAATAATATTGTTTTCGTGCTTTCTAGTTTTTTAAATATTCTCATGATTTCCCAGGTAGTTTTAGGATCCAGATTACCTGTTGGTTCGTCTGCAAGGATAATATCACGGTCACCGATTACCGCGCGGGCTATTGCTACACGCTGTAGTTCGCCTGCGGATAACTGTGAAGGGAACATATTTACTTTATGAGACAGAGAAACAAGATCCAGTGTTTTATGTACTTCTTCTTTAATATGTCTATCATCATGTCCTGTAATTTTGAGACTTAATGCAATGTTTTCAAATACGTTCTTGTCCTGCAATATTTTAAAATCCTGAAATACGACTCCAATACGCTGACGATACTGAGGAATAGAATGGAATTTTTTAGATGCTATGTCTGTGTCGTTAACTGTTATATGACCCGAATTAGGTGCATATTCACGAAGAAGTAATTTAAGAATAGTTGTTTTGCCTGCACCTGATGGACCCACAAGAAATACAAACTCATTATCTGCTACCTCAAATGATACCTCATCAAGGGCGATATTACCATACGGGTATTTTTTTGTTACTTTATCAAATATAATCATGAGACTTAGCAATTATTGTAGAACTTCAACATAACCTACATCCATCAGCCAGCCCGCTTTTTCACCACTAAATGTTTTTCCCCAAACACGTACCTTTTTCCCGATATAGGTTGAAAGATCAACGGTACTAGAAGTCAGATATACGTTTTGTGATATGCCACCTGGACGCTCTAAGTGAAATGATCCTTCTCCATCTATTCCGCCTTCTTTGAGAATGCCTTCTGCTTTATCTGTGAACGTTTTTTTGTCTGCGATTCCGGCTGTAGCCTGCACTTTTTCATTTGAACCTGATGTTCCGCCCATAGCGTTAGATCCAGATGTTTTATTTTTCATCTGTGCGCCTACATAGCCGCTCCCAAGTCCGAGTACGATAGCGAGTATAACGCCAATTATAAGGGGTTTCATTGATGATGAAGATGATGTATTGCCGTCTATATTACGGATGAGTCCATTATTTTTTATCATACTTCAGCATAGCAAGAAAAGAGGAAAAATACAAGATTGTTAATGTGTTTTTTTGTTCCATTGTTCCATTGTTTCATGGTCCCAGTGCATTGAACAATGGAGCAATGAAGCCATGGAACAATGATTATGCAGTATGTTTCAGATAGGCCATTATGAAGTCGTCGAGGTCGCCGTCGAGTACGCGTTCGGTCTGACTTACTTCATAATCGGTGCGGAGATCTTTGATCAATTTGTACGGATGTAGAACATATGATCTAATCTGTCTACCGAATGATGCTATTTTTTCTGTTTTATAAGTATCAAGTTCTGACTGATTACGTTCCTGCTCAGCCTGCCATAATTTAGCGCGGAGAATTTTAAGTGCATTATCTCTATTCTGTCCCTGCTGACGTTCTGTCTGACAGGTTATTGTGATGCCTGATGGTTTGTGAGTTAATCGTACTGCTGTCGCGACTTTGTTTACGTTTTGTCCGCCATGACCTCCAGCTCTAAAGAATTGCCATTCCAGGTCTTCTTCACGTAGATCTACTTCTTTTTCTTCAATCATCGGAAGTACTTCGACGAGTGCAAATGATGTCTGTCTGAGTTTATCTGCATTAAATGGAGACTGTCTGACTAATCGGTGTACACCGGCTTCTGCTTTTAAAAATCCGTAGGCAAATCTTCCATGTACATTAATAATCACACTTTTTATGCCTGCTTCTTCACCGTCAACCTGATCAACAAGTTCATACCTCCATCCTTTTCTCTCAAAATAACGGGTATACATACGGAAAAGCATGGAAGCCCAATCCATAGCTTCGGTTCCACCTTGTCCGGCGTGAACTGCAAAGATAGCATCACCGCGATCATGTTTACCTGCTAAGAATAGGAGAATTTCGTACTTATTAATGAGGTCTTCTGCTTCATCGATCTGATCTTCCTCCATCAGTATCTGCATCATTTCAAGATCATCTATTTCTGCTTTTAACGTTGAAATTTCCTTCATTACCTCGCTCGATTTCTGATGATCTGTCCAGAATGCTTCGTCATATGTTGATTTCTGTAAATCAGCAAGACGTGTTTTTTTGCCAACCAAATCGGCTTTCGCAAGAATATTGTCCAGTTTTACTCCCAGCTCTTTCTTTTTCTCGTCCATAGTATAAAGTAGTATTATAGCTTATTCTCACGCTATCTGCATGGAG
>CAYMIY010000001.1:45888-50889 GCA_964390735.1 uncultured Gammaproteobacteria bacterium | reverse complement strand
ACAAACGAACCTGCGAATAATCCTATTTCTTTGTAAGGAATGGATATATTCATTTTTCGTGATGGTTTGCGAGGAAGTGACATTGATTTCTTCTTAAGGAGCGAGAAGGTGCGATTCTCGAGCATAAATATAAATGCGCCTATGCAGACATCATACTTAAGATATGAGATTTGCTGTGCGGTAGGTGATGCGAGTAATTTGAGATACTCTGCATAAAACTCAGGGAGTATGCGTTTGAGAGGATTTGTCCATACGCCTACATTTTTCGTAAAGGTATCTTGTCTGATATTTTCAGACTCTTCACCTGACAGTACCTGTCTGTTGATCTTTCCATATTTTTCTTCAAATGTAGTGGCTAGAGCTTTGAGCTGTTTTTCAACTGGCTTGGATTCTTTTATCTGTTCATCTAGAATGCGTTCGGCCAGGACAGGTCCATATGAATCGTAGAAGAGTGTTGAAACATGAGCTTTTTCAAGTATGGTATAGAAAATAAATTCTTTCTTATCTTTTCGTAATGTTTTCTCAAAAAGTTTAAAGTAAGCGAGAGCATCAGGGATTATGGCCTGTATATCTAGGTTAATTAAACTGAATGCTTCATTATATCTATTGTACTCAGTCCGATTCATGGCATACAGAATCACACTTTTTTCTGTGTCTTTCTCCTGAATAAAGTAATCATAGATACATTCATCCAGATCAAGTGAGAGTTCAGATTTAACTTTATCTTTAATAAATGATGTTATTGAGTTTGGCGTAATATCTCTCGGAACCTCAGTTCGGAGGAATTTAAAGATTCTTTGTGGTAATATCAGACATATATCTTTGTCTTTGATAGGAGGGTTCGAAATAAACGTTATCGCTTCTTTAACCGCTGAGGCTAGCAAATCATTATTGATTATCTGATCCTTTGAAAGAAGCTCTATTTGATGTTGTTTTTCATATACAGCATTTTCATACTGTCCAAGCAGTGTTTTTTTGACATAGAGCAACTTAATTTGATTCTTATCGAGATAGAGGTACAACATTAGATTCATTATAATGGAGAATTTTGTAATAAAACAAGTACTATTTAATTGAGAAGTATTATAATGGTAAGACTCCGGAGGTAGGTATATGAAAGATCAAATAGAAGAAATAAAAAATAAGCTCAATATAGTCGACTATCTTGGCACTTATATACAATTAAAGAAGGCAGGTAGAAACTATAAAGCAATCTGTCCGTTTCATAAAGAGAAATCACCATCTTTTATGGTCTCTACCGATCGCCAGACCTGGCATTGCTTCGGTGCCTGTCAGACGGGAGGCGATATCATCTCCTTTTGCATGAAATGGGAAAATATCACTTTTTACGAAGCTCTCAAAGAACTTGCTGATAAAGCAGGGGTAAAACTGGAAGATAAAAAAGTAGAAGATCGTGAGTGGCAGGAGAAAGAATTATTCCTGAAAATAAACACGCTAACCGCTGAATATTTTCATTATGTACTCAAAAATACACCATTTGGAGCAACCGCAATGGAATATCTCGCAAAGCGCGGAGTAAATGCGAAGATAATGGATACGTTTAAATTAGGTTACGCTCCATCTTCATGGGATTCACTTCTTAGATTTTTGAAGAAAAAAGGTTTTTCTGAAGAACAGATGCTCGCTTCGGGGATGATAGTTAAAAATGATAACGGCCACTATTACGACCGATTCAGAGGGAGACTGATGTTCCCTATTAGGGATATTCGCAATAACATCATCGGTTTTTCAGGTCGTATATTGCAGCCGGATCCTAAAAATGCAAAATATGTGAATACTCCAGAAACGTTTCTCTATCACAAGAGGCAAAGCCTGTATGGTATAGATCTTGCAAAAGACGGAATTCGTAAAGAAGGATTTGCACTTCTGGTTGAAGGTGAGTTTGACGTTATCATTCCTTATCAACACGGGATCAGTAACGTAGTTGCGATCAAAGGATCAGTCGTGACACGTGAACAGCTTGATATTCTCAAACGATATACTAATAAAATTTATCTTGCTCTCGATGCAGATAGCGCCGGTCAGGAAGCGATAAGGCGTGGCATAGAAGATGCTGAAGAAAAAGAATTTGAAGTACATGTTGTTAAGTTTACCGATGCAAAAGATGCCGATGAAGCGGTCAGAAAAGATTTTATCGCATTTAAGAAAGCTTTGAAAGCACCTATACCTGTGTATGATTTTCTTATAACGCTCTCAATGAGCAAACACGATTCAACTGATCCGTTCAGTAAAAAATATATTGGAGATGAGATCGTTCCATACTTAGCACGCATTCAAAATCCTATAATTAAATCGCACTATATCAAGAAACTTGCAAAGGTACTGGAAGTAGGCGATGAGAGTGTGGTTTCACTTATAGACAAGTATCGGAAGCAACAGACAATGAAGCACCGAGTGGTAGTAGCAGAAACACCACATATGGCGTTAAGTCGTGAAGAGATGATGCAAAAACATTTATTAAGTTATATCTTTCAACTGGAAGATCCGTATAGTGCTCTCCAAACAACAGATAAATTTCTGTCCATTGCCGATTTTACGGTTCCCGCCTACGGCAAGATTTTTGATGCACTACACACATATCGATCAGTTCACACAGATATATTCAATATAAATGAGTTTGCAGACTCACTGCCGGCAGAGCTCAGAGCCGTAGTAGATGAGCTGTGTTTATTTGCCGGGAGCCAGCAGGATGTAGATGCGACACAGTTTGATCGTCTTGTCCTGACAGTCCACAAGGAAGCTATAAAGAAAAATATAGCAGAGCTATTAGCAGTTGATTCAGAAAGCGATGAGCAGGTTGAAAAAATCACTCAGCAGACGAGATTGCTGAAAGATGTAGAAAAAAGCCTCAACTCATTGTAAAATATCATATTATGAAACAAAAGTCTCCCAAAAACTATAAAGAACTATTGAAGCAAGGTGAAGAAGATGGATTTTTAGTTCAGGACGATATCCTCATTGTATATCCTGAACCGGAACATCATATTGACGAGATAGATGAATTCTTTGATTTTGCCTTTCAGAAGGGTGTCGATATATTTGAAACAATCTCAACACGTGAAGAAAGTGATGCCAGTAAATCTGCAGAAGAAATTGAAAAAGAATTAGAACAGCTCGTAAGTATCAAGCATGGTGAATCACTCGATCCTATCAAAAAATATCTTAAAGAAATCGGCAAGACATCACTTCTTACATTCGATGAAGAAATTGATCTGGCCAAAAACTACGAAAAAGGAAATGCAGCAGCCAAAGAAAAGCTTATTAAAGCAAACTTACGTCTGGTTGTTTCAATCGCTAAAAAATATCTTGGTCGCAGGCTTTCATTCCTCGATTTAATTCAGGAAGGTAACAAAGGTCTTATCCGAGGTGTAGAGAAATACGATTGGCGCCGCGGCTACAAATTCTCAACATATGCAACATGGTGGATTAGACAGGCAATCACCCGTGCTATCGCAGATCAGTCAAGAACAATTCGTATTCCTGTTCACATGGTTGATCAGATAAACAGATTCTACAAGACCCAAAGAAGACTTGTTCAGAAAATGGGACGTGAGCCGACAGTAAAAGAAATCGCAAAAGAAATGCAGCTTGCTGTCGATGAAGTAGAGAATCTTATGAAGATTTCTCAGCAGCCAAAATCACTTTCCACACCAGTAGGTGATGATAAGGAAGCAACTCTTGAACAGTTTGTAGCCGATCAATCACAGCCAACTCTGTACGATAAGGTATCACGAGAGCTCCTAAAAGATGCATTATCTAAAGTGCTCGATACATTGTCACCACGAGAACGTAAAGTGCTTATCATGCGATTTGGTCTTGAAGATGGTAAACCAAAAACACTTGAAGAAGTAGGTAAAGAATTCAAAGTAACTCGTGAGCGTATTCGCCAGATAGAAGCAAAAGCTATTCGTAAGCTCAAGCATCCAACACGAGCGAGAAAACTCAAGGATTTCCTTGAATAACTATCTTCTGTAGCATATAAGCCATTGAATTCAGAGTGGATATAGATTATTTTTTACCCATGGCGCGTGGCAACTTTGTTTACAAACGATTAGGTGATCGTGTTATAAAAGAAAGAAAACTTAAATCTCTTTCTCAGGAACAACTCGCGTTATTATGTGGTGTAGATCGAACTTACATTGCCCGCATTGAAGAAGGAAAAGCAAACCCCAGTATTCGTGTGCTCTACAAGATCTCCCGTGTACTAAAAACCAAGATACAGCAACTTGTTGAAGGACTCTAAATTTCCTATTGAAAGGCCTCTGAAAAAAGTGTAAAGTTAGTTCGTGAAAAAGTCTATATCTCCAACTCAGAAAGTATTAAACGTATGGGCTATAGTACTCATTCTTTGGAGTATTTACCGCGCAAAATTCGCAACAACACTTCCTATCTGGGTCGATGAATTTATAGCAAAACCTGCGGTCTTTATTTTTCCGGTCTGGTACTTCATCACGAAAAGTGAAAAGAAGCCTTTTTTTGAAGGTATTGATCTGAAGATAAAATCATCTTACAAGGACATTGTGTTAGGTCTCGTTATCGGCCTTATCTTTTTCTTCAGTGGAGCACTGAGCGAGTATACACGATCACATACTCTTTTTGCTTCATTCAAAGGAACACCTACAAGCATTCTGTATCTTGCCGTGATCTCACTAGCTACCAGTATTTCCGAAGAGATCGTATCGAGAGGATTTGTACTTAAGCGATTGTATGCAGAGTCAAAGAACATCTATATGTCATCATTCTTGGTAAGTATTCTGTTCTTTTTTCTCCACGTGCCCATTCTGTTTACCAGTCAGAAGATCGTAGGGTTCCTGCTTCTACGCGTCATGATAACTGATGTTATTCTGAGTCTTGCGATATCATTCATTTACGTCCAGCGAAAGAATCTGGCAGTGCCGATTCTCATACATGCGCTGTATAACTTGAGTATCTATATCTTCACCTAATCCCATTGTTCCATTGTTCCATTGTTCCATTGTT
>CAYMIY010000001.1:44438-45788 GCA_964390735.1 uncultured Gammaproteobacteria bacterium | reverse complement strand
CCTCCTTGGTGTATCGAGACAAGTCTGGAAATCCACAATGAGGATTAGTCACAGAGAACGTAATAAGCACTGGGACAATGGAACCATGAAACAATGAAGCTATGAAGTTTATTTCTTCTCATATATCCAGAACACATCATCATTCCCAGCCTTTATTTTTGTCACGTCTGATTCTTTGATGTTTGTTCCCTGGAAGTCGTCGGGGTAACCGACTGCGACATAGTTCTGTTCATCCTGGGGAAGCCTGAAATTGAAATCGAATTTATCGAATCGTTCGACCTGTCCAAAACCATATTCGTCGGGTGCTGAGAGTACTGCCTGTTTCTGATATGTTGCCGGATCAAACTTCATGGAGAAGAGCATCATGATATACGGTTCTCCATTTTTTTTTGTTATATAGAATTTATTGTATGAATTATAGTTTTTATTAATATAGTCTCCTAATTCTTTATAACCACACTGCCATGCCTTCATCACCAGTGCTTTTTTTGGATAATGGTTCAGATAGAAATCCCAGTTATATCCGAGGAAAAACATCTGAGAAACAATCATAACGAAGAGCACCATCATTGTGTACCTTCGCGATGTTAAAGCATATACATTGTAATAGCCATAGGCCGATAGAATAAGTAGAGGAATCAGTATAAAAAGTGATCGTGTAAGCGAATCATGAGCCCACGAGAGTGACGCAGAAAATGGAGCTATCAAAATAAGCGCCAGAATAAAAAATCGCCATTGCTCTCTTTTTCTGAAGAGGAAATAAACTCCCAGACCGATTCCGATATACTCAAATAACGTCATAGGACCCATTCCCGGGTGTCCAAAGCGATAATTGGTATCGCCATCGATCGCGAGGAATTGAGGGGAGAAATATTTGCTATGTTCGAGCGCGACTGTTCGTATGCCATACACGAGTTTGTTGTAAAGCAATCGTGAACCACCTTCTCCGCGGAGCTCGTTTATGGTTGCTGCATAGCCCGCATTATTAATAAAAAGGAGATTTTTTACACGTTCAGGTTTATAGATAATATCACCGATTGAGAAGATAACGAACATGGCGATTATGATTGCCGGAACTATAAATAGTTTCTTCTTTATGAGTGTTTTCGGCAAAACGACAATAAACGGTGCAATTAGGAAGAAGGGGATAAAGATACGATTCGACTGGTAACTAAACAGCATTGCCATCTCTGATAGTGCGATCGCAACATAAAGCATCACTGAAGGTTTTTTGAGGACACGAACACACAAATATGTCGTAAGCGTTACCAGAAATGCACCTAAAAATGCTTCGTGTGTATGACGACTTACCAGATGAAGACCTAATGATGTCGAAACAAATAACGCCGA
>CAYMIY010000001.1:11619-44338 GCA_964390735.1 uncultured Gammaproteobacteria bacterium | reverse complement strand
TGTCCGATTGAATATGCATTGTAACTGAACGCTGCTTCATCGGCATTAAAACATGGAGGTATAATGCGTGAATTATAGATATTCAGGAATAATGATAAAAAAGAGATAGCCAGAACCAGGATAAGCGTTTTATATTTCATATAAATTTATTCAAAATATCTGCATCAGTTAACGGATATTTGCCACGTGCGACAAGAGCGCCAGGTAGTCGCTTGAGCGCCATGACAAATCCAGCTCCATAGACCGTCTCGCCTTTGAGCATGGTTTTCCCCATAAGTTCCATGAGAGCAAGAATATGTTCGAGCATGTATGCTGTCGTATTAATATTTTTCCAGATAAATAAAAGCTGGTTGCGGAAGGCAATGGAAGTAACTTTCTGTTTGTCAAAATATTTACCTATCGTAGACTGGTGATGATGTTCAACCAGCACACTGCTGTTAAATAGAATCTCATAGCCACTCTTCCATGCTCTATAAGATAGATCGATATCTTCCCAATAGAACGGTGCATAGAGCTGATCGAATCCATGGAGATCAAGAAATTTTTCTTTATCTATCATGCAGGAACCACCTTCGGCCCATCCATTTATACCTGATTCGTTTTTTTGATTTCTGTCGTGATTAAACAATCCATCTTTCCAGTAGATGATATTATTTCCTACGATCTTTCCATCCTGTTCCTTCTGGGCAAAACTAACTGCAAATAATTTGTTGTTTGCTTTGAATTGCTCCAGCGTTTGTACATAACTTGTGTCGTTCAGCAATACATCTGAATTAAGAAGCATGACATACGGATGTGTAGCATGGTGGAAACCTACATTTACGGTCATGCCAAATCCCATATTTACATCGTTTTCATACAAGGTGATATCCTCAAATCGCTTCAGGTCTTCAGCAATGGATTTCTCGGGAAAATCGTTCACAATAATAACTTCACATTCTGTGAGATAAGGGAGATTATGTTCTAGATTTTTTATCAGTTCTTCAGTATTTTTATATGCTGGTATGATAACGCTGATGTTCATGGTTTAAGTGTTTCTATAACTTTCTTTGCAAATACTTCATATGAGAAGTTTGCTGCAACAAATGCTTTTCCCTCTCTCTGCACATCTTTTAAGTCATCAAGGTTTAGTGCAGTCATCTTTCTGATAAGTTCTTCATCATCATTAAACAAGTAACCGGTAACTCCTTCCTTGATGATCTCTTTAGGCCCACCTCCGTTATAACAGAATGTAATACAGCCCGATGCCATCGCTTCAAGTGGAGTGATTCCTAAATGTTCTACCTTCTCAGGATGCATATGATCATTCAGTCCATACCCGGTAAAATGCCAGTATATAGAAGCTTTTTTGTATATGTTAAGGAGATCTGTATAAGCAATATTCGGATAAAAAGCAATAGAATCAAACCCTTCTGCACGTGACTTCAGCTCACTGAAATACTGTTTGTCTTCACCTTTCACTCCACCCGCAAGAACCAGTTTATATTTTTTATACTCAGGATTCTGTTTAACTAATTTCTTGTACGTTTCGATGACAACGTCCTGTCTCTTCGCGTGCAAATGAGGAAAAAAACGACCGACAGATAATATAATCGGATCCTTTTTTACCCGTGTTATATTCATTGAAATAAAATCATCGCTGATGTATGGATATATTATTTCCGGATTGATGCCCCAGTCTTTTAATCGGGTAGCGGTGAATGATGAATTTGCAATGTACGTATAATTTCTGAGCTTTATTTTGTTGAGAATACCCATTTGATAGAGATGTTTATCGGGCACCATGCAGAATATAAAGTTATGTTTCGCAGAGGAAAAGAAATAACTTCCATCGGTCACATAAATGAAAATATCGACATCTTTGAGTGCGGCCATTTTGTCATTATGTGATGTGTGTTCTCTGAATATATTTGTTTCAAAATGAGGTTTCTTATAAAAACGAAGACTGAGTTTCTCTTCGATCTGATCGGTGAGGTCGTCATTCCAGTAGATTGAGATATCGTAGTTTTGTTGCTCGAGAACCTGCATAATGGCAAGCACATGACGTTCGCCACCGCCCATCGTATCGAGATAAGGATCATACAGAGCTGCTTTTTTTCTTTTCATACAAGTAAAGATAGGTGATGGTTTTTGAATAGGCCTGGTATACCGATTCTATTATACCAATCCTACCATCTTTATAACCCTGTTGTTTAATCAATCTTCGATATAATTCTCCTGCAAATTTTCTGAAAAACGTAATCGTATTAACCGGTCTATTTGCTTTAAATAAGAGATCAGATTCAATGCTCTCAAATGTAATAGTTTTATTCACGACATCGGTATAGTCGTTCTTTGAATAGTGAAGCAATGCATTCTTCAGATATCCCATTTCTCCCGTGATTTCAGGAGTACTATGAATCCGTTCCGGCCAGTTTTTAAAGTCTGCGAGTTTGATAAGTCGTATCTGATGATTCGGCCACCATCCGCCGTGTTGAAGCCATACTTTTCTCGCAAACATCTCTTTGCGTGGTACTTTATAGTGAGAAAATGTGTTGCTTTTGATCTGCCTTTTTATCTCATCGGCAAGCTCCGGTGTTATTCGTTCATCTGCGTCCAAAATAAAAGCCCATGAGGTTGTCGCCTGTTTCAAGGCAAAGTTACGGGCTGGCTCGACGTAATGCTGATAGGGGAAGAGTTTAAGCGGGACGTTTTCTGTATGTGTTATGTCGGCCGTTTTGTCCGTACTATGCATGTCTATGACTATTATGGAATCAGAAAGAAGGCGCGCACTTGAAATGCATTCGGCAAGATTTTTTTCCTCGTTATGGGTATTGATTAAGACTGTTACAGATTGAAAATCGCCCATGTTTAAACTACAATGTCGTTAACAGATATGGCCAAAGTACTCGGTCACTTCAGAAAATTCGGATTCCTTTATACCTTGATCATCCTTTTTGGATATATCTTCTTTTATCATGTTCATTATAGCACACTGAGCAGTTGGGACGAAGCATGGTACGGGTCTATCGCGCGTGAAATGGTTCGCACCGGAGACTACTTTCACATGATCTGGAATGGTCGACCTTATTATGATCATCCTCCTCTTGGATTCTGGTTTATGGCTTTATCATATCGATTCTTTGGTATAAATGAACTGACTACGCGTTTACCTTCGTTAGTATTCGGCATGCTGGCTATCATCACCATGTATCTGACAGGTATTGAACTGTTTAAACGGAAATCGATTGGCTTTGTTGCAGCACTCATCCTTGGAACATCCGTATGGTATACCATTCGTGTTCGCTCGGGTAATCTCGATTCGATATTTGTCTTTTTTTATATTCTGACTATTTATTTTTCTGCGAAATCATCAAAACATGTGCAATGGTTTCCTTCTGCCATGGCTGCGTTTGCTGGTCTGGTACTTTCCAAAACATTAGTAGGTTTTTCTGCTGCTGTTCTCATTCTATTCCTTAACTATCATCATATCTTTAAACTGCGTAGAACAGTCTGGTGGCTTGTGGGAGGTATTGGCGTATTTGGTGCGATATTTCTGCCCTGGTATATATCAAGTTATTATGCATATCCCGATTTTATTCAGCATCATTTTTTCCAGATTGGAACACGCGATAAAACATTCATGTCTTATTTCCAGTTACATGCATCTCAACCTTTGTATTATATCCATATGGGCATGCGTAAATGGTACTATTTCTGGTACGCAGGGCTCGCATATATGATTATTTCCTTCGCATTCCTGAGAAAACAGGTTGCGTTATTATTGATCTGGAACGCTGTCGTCCTATATCCGTTTCTCACTGCGACACAGACAGAACTCTGGCATCTCATACCGGTCTATATTCCGATATCACTTATTATTGCCGTCAGTTTTTATGAACTGTGTCAGTTTATACGCCAGTGCATGAATGTATTTATTCCGTCACTTCACAGGGTTCTCCGGGGAAGACTGTCTGCTAAGTCTACAGTCATTCTGTACATCATCATGTTCCTTGTTATTGCAGTAATGCAGTACAGAATTTTCAGACCTGAAGTGTATCAGGAGTCACGCTATACGCCTGATGATGTGGACATCGCTCAAAAAGTAAGTAAATATCCTGAGAAAATATATCTTGATGATGACTATACGCCACTTGCTGTCTATTACTCAGGGCGCAATATGCTCAGCATTGGTGATCAACCGTCTGCCTTAGGATCAGATAAGCCAAAGACACTCGTGTCATTATTTCAGACAAATGATACAAACTTTGTGGTGATCACACGAAGCTGGGCAGTACAAAATCTCGTATCAGAACATATTCCTTACAAACTCAGAGAAAAGAACAACTCATTTTCGATCGTCAGTAGACCATAACTATGATTATTCTGTATAGTCTCGTACTCGCCATATTCGGCATATATTCCTATGCATTGATGGATCCCAATATCACATTTTTTCAAAGTAATCTGTGGGCACGATTCCGAGACTGGATCATTATCTTTGGCTATTATCATCGTGATAATTCTACGTATCTGTATGTAGGTCTTATCATTGTGCTTTTTTTATTTCAATATCTCATTCTTACCAAACTGAAAAAGAATCAGTTTATTCCACTTCTCATTGTCATCTCTGTTCTGGGAGTACTCTCATATCCATTCCTGTCTCATGATTTGTTTAATTATTTATTTGATGCAAAGATACTGACCTTTTATCATCAAAATCCGTATCTGCATAAAGCTCTCGATTTTCCCCATGATCCGTGGATCAGATTCATGCACTGGACACATAGAACGTATCCTTATGGTCCGTCATTTTTACCGCTCAGTGCTATTCCTTTGTTTTTATCGTTCGGAAAATTTCTCCCTGCATTTCTGCTTTATAAAGGTATGAATACGGCTCTATTTATTATTTCCGCATTAGCATTGCATAAACTTCATAAAAAAGCAGCATTATTTTACATCACATCGCCGCTCGTAATTGTCGAGGGTCTCATGAATGCGCATAATGATATGCTTGGATTGTCACTCGCCATTATCGGCGTTTATATGCTCATGCATAGCACGCAAACGAAGGGAAGAATACTCCTGCTCGTATCGGGACTTATCAAATATATAACACTACCCACGCTCTTTATCTCACCAGTTAACTATCGATTGAATAAAGTACTTTTTATAATGGTCTGTGGCCTTCTCGGATACCTGTGCTGGACTTCCGAGATACAAGGTTGGTATTTCCTGAGTCTTCTTATTTTTCTGCCGTTCTTTTACGAAAGTCTTATTCGTATATCATTTTTTACCGCAGGATTATTGTTTGCATATATACCCTATATTCGATTTGGAGGATGGGATAAGCAGTGCGAGGTTGCCATGAAACATCAGATTATTCTCGTGTTTTTTGTGATCAATGCGTGCTACCTTATCTATTACGTATTCTCACTTCGTAGGCGTACTCAGGATCAGTGATTTGATAGGCTTCAGTATGTGATATGAAAGCAACCCATTTCTTCCTGTAGGCTTATATACGAGTTCGTATGCATTTGGATTCAACTGACAGTTGTGACTATCAACAACAATGGCATTGTCAGGAAGTGAATTATTATCAAGCTTCATCGATGGACAATCATAGTCCATGAATTTTACATTATTGAGTTGATCAGTTCGTATGTCGAGTGCAAATGCGGTGGCATATTTCGGGTTAAAATCATTGCGATAGAACAAGTAATAGAGCGGCATGGTCTTCTGAACAGGCATATATATTGTCTGATCATCGGTCGTATTCTTAGTCAGATATTCTATGACTTCTTTCTGTGCATCATTTCTATACAATCCGTTAAAAAAGTCTGCGTGCTGTGCATACTGATGCCAGAAGTAGGTGAATTCGATCATTATCAAAAAGATAAAAACTACAGTGAGTGGAATCCTTTTGTATTTTATCTCTGTTGTCCTGTACAATCCATATCCAAAAATAATTGCAAGTATTGAGCTCATCATGACGGCACGATGGACGTTAGGTGTATCGAGTACGGTCATGGCAGAGGGAAGTACTGATATTAAAAGCAGGTACAGAATATACACGATTACATATCCTTTTTTTCGTTCCTTGACTTGTGTGGTGAATGGAATAAAGAGTGCGATGAGAAGTCCTATAAATGATATGTAATAAAGTCCCTGTTGCGGTACGCGATACGCATAGGACATCCCACCTTCAATAAATAAAAATTGAGGTGAGAAGTAAGAAAGATACTGTCCCAGGAATTCACGACCATAGCCAACAATTTTATTGTGAAATATGCGTGCGGTTACTGTGTGTGCGGTACCTTCGTCATAGATCAGCTCCTGTATCTTAATCGAAACGCCAGATAGTCCACCAAATATAGATGTCTGTTCAAAACGGCCCTTACCCCATGGTGTGGAACTGATGTATAGTGTGAGTGCAAATGCGGCAATGATAAAAACAGACATAATAGCAATATTCTTTTTACTTGATCTGATCTGAGGAAAAAGAAGTGGTATCGGCAAGAGAGCGAGTGGGGTTATGACACGATATGGATGATACATAAAGAAGGTCAGAAAGAATACGGGAATCGATCCGATTAACAAATAGCGATTGTTTTTCTTGAGTCCCGCAACCAGCATCATTATCGCTGTTAGCAGAATGGTGCTTCCCATGACTCCTTCTGCAGATGCGCGAGACATGACGATATGCCAGGGAGTGATCGCCAATACGAATGCGGATAGAAGTCCTACTTTTTTATTATTAAATGCTTCCTTGGCAAGATAGTACACGGGATAGATACTAAGCGCTCCCAGGATCGCAGATGGGAATCTGACTGCAAACGCATTCACCCCAAAGATAAATGTTGCAAGGCCTTTCAAATACATCGGGAGAATAATATAAAAGTCACCGAATTTGTTGAAGTAAAGAAGAGGCCAGGGATTGTTATATAAATCTCTTCCGTTGAGCAGAATAAATCGACCGACATAGCCCGTAAGGATTTCATCTTCGTGCATGCTGGATGGGAGAGAATCAAGATGGTACAGGCGAAGGAATGCGGCGAGGATAAAAAGACCGAGCATGAGTAAGGGGACTGTGTATTTAGATGAGCGTATATTCATATATTGTTCGTTGTCATTCCCGCACAATTTTTTGTCATTCCCGCGTAGGCGGGAATCTGCCCTATTATTGCAGATCTTCGCCTTCGCGAAGATGACATGCTAGTGATATTCTACCAAACTTAATCCAGTTTGATCTGCGTTATATCTAGCCACATCTTATCTTTAACTATCTGTCTGACGTCGTCGCGTGCGTAGTCGTAGAAGCCGTTTGTCTTTTTCATTTCATCGAGTGGCTTGATGAATCCGATGAGTACTTTGCCCTGCGACTGGCACATAAACTGCGAGGATGTTTTTACATAACAGTTATATGTTGTGGAAGGTATTTTCATGAAAGCTGAAACGGTTGCCGTCGTTACGAGACTTTCAATACTCGTAATGCGAGGAGAATAATATATCTGATAAGGGAAGATATCATTATCCGGATATATACGGACATTCATTTCTTTAAGAACTCTATCAACCTCATGGCGATCTACACCGGTTTTGCGAAACACAAATGATCCAGGGCTATAGAATTCGCGGAACTCCCAGAATTTTTTGCCATCTATATTGTTATTTCTCTCTACGGTAGATGCAAAGTTTGTATAGCGTGAGCTGCGTTGAGCAGCAAGTAACAACGTGGTTACTTTAGGATGAAGAAGGATGAATCCTAAGGTAAGTATGATAAACAGACCGGCTAATAATGATGTTTCTTTTATTTTGACCATGTTTCTCTTATAATGGGAACAATTATGAAACGAAACGCGCTCTATCTTTTACTGATCATTATTATATCAGTAATCTTTTCTATTGACCTATTTCTGTACAAAGGCCAGCCGGCAAGCTTTGATGAGGCTACTCATATCACTAATATCGCCGTATTTCATACTGCACTTTCGCAAAGACAGTTTCCGGTTACCTGGGCAGATGGGTTTGCGAATTATGGTATGCCGATCCCGCTCATCGCGCAGCAGATACCTTCGTATGCTGGAGCAGTTCTTACGTTCTTCACTCATAATCCGGTGACATCATACAATCTGGTAGTTCTTATCTCTGCTATTCTTTCATCACTTCTCTTATTTCAGTTTCTGAAATTACATCTGGATAATGAACAGGCATTTCTGGGAACATTTCTTTTCTCTGTTGCACCATACCGGATCATCAATATCTATATCCGGGGTGCGTTGCCGGAATTTGTTTCAAATATCTTTTTGCCATTGCTCCTGATCGGAATCTATTATCTCATCGTCAGGAAATCAGCAAAAGGATTTCTGCTCACTACGCTTTCAGTTGCCGGTTTAGCGCTTACACATCCGTTTATGCTTATTGTCTATTCGTTTATCTATGTGCCGTACGCAATCTTTTTATCACATAGAGAAGGATTCTCAGTGAAACGAATAACCATTCTTGTAGGTGCTGCAATTCTTGGCATTGGATTATCTGCCTATTATATTCTTCCGCTCTTCGGCGAGATTAAATATTTCTATTATGGTTTATCAAAAACGCACCTGGTGGCAAATCAATATCTACATCTCGAAAATTATCTGAATCCTAACTGGTATTACTATTACAATAACGACACATTTCCACGCGGGCATTTCTTAAAGGTAGATCTGCCGGAAACGCTCATCATTCTTGGAGGCATTATCTACCTCGTCTATCTCAACGTTAAAAAGAAACAGGACTCACAGGATGTTCTGCTGCGAACAATGGTAGTGGCATCATTATTCCTTGTATTCTTTACGTTCTCAGTTGCAGATCCGCTATACAAATCAATCAAGATGCTTGGCAACATTCAGCATCCGTGGCGCATGCTATCGGGCATCATGTATCTTGCACCCATCATGCTTGCGGTGCTTATGAAAGGGAAGTCGAGAGTGATTATTCTTGCGTTTGTTCTCTTTTTTGTGATTATCAGATTTCCTCAACTGTACGGAAAGAATTACTATCAACTTCCTCAGTCCGAATATTATCGCACTCTGGAAAATCTTCACGGTACCATTCTGAATACGATCTGGACCAGTAATACGCTCGATTATCCTGTGAAAGATCACAAAGGCGATATCTTCCGCGGTGAAGGCAAGATCACATCAGCACAGGTCCAGAATGGAAAAAGAATGTATCATGTCTCAGCACAATCAGATCTCCAAATGGTCGATTACACATTCTATTTCCCGGGGTGGCATGCATATGTTGACGGCGTTAAAACGGATATCCAGTTTCAGGACCCTGCATATCGCGGCGTCATAACGTATGCAGTGCCAAAAGGCGAGCACGATGTGCGAGTGGTGTTTGAGGATACGAAGATAAGGATTATCGGAAAAATACTTAGTTTAATGTCAATACTACTCACTATCGGTATTTATGTTCTGCTACACAAAAAAAATCACTCTAGTTTCATCAAACATATTTGATTACTACTTGTACCGGAAGAGCTGCTATCTGAGTATATTCTTTTTCGTTATTCTGCTTACAGAAAACTGAATAATAATATATTCCAGGTTTAGTTATTGCTATTCCAGAGATTCTGGTTCTATATCTCATCCTATAAAGACCTTTGGTAAAGTTAAATTTATGCAAAGACTCATTAATTTTTACTTTATCTGGATCTTCTACTACAATCTTTAGTTCTGTTGATTCAGTATTTTCAACACTATCTCTTGTAAATAGAGTTACAATCTCATAATCAATTCCGGAGATATTAATTATGTTACTTGTGGAGCTTTTTTTCTGCTCTTCCAACTTTTTTTTATCAATGTCGACATCTAGTTGTTCGAATGCTTCGATTAAACTTATTAAATTAGACTCGTTGTCAATTATTGATTTTCTACAAAGTACAGACCATACATGTTTAATCATATTTAAGATGCAAAATTATAACCATAAGGGTAACTAATTCTCTTATTTACAGTTTCTGATTCACTAGCAGTGAATCCTGCAATAGATGTAGTTGGTGAACTGATCACTAAATGACTAGTTTGAATGGTATTTATTGACGTAAACATTATATCCTCTTTTGGCGTAATCATAAATTCAAATATAGGAGGGACTAAATAAGTACCATAGGCATAAGCTATTCTTTGAAGGAATGTAAGTGTGGGAATATATGTTCCGTTCTCTGCACGGGAAATATTTGACTGCTTTATCTTAGTAATTTTAGCAAGTTTAGTTTGAGTCAAACCCTTTACTATTCTCGCTTCAATTAACATTTGAGATATTTGTAAAGCTAAATCTTTTTTATACTCATTATTTTGTTCATTTAAACTCCTTATAAGATTTTGTTTTACAGATTTAAAATTCATGGTATTTATTATATAAATGTTAACTTTTCATTGTTATTTTTCTTCTTTTTGCTGTTTCAATTTCCTTTAGTCGTAATTTTTGATCTTTTTTTCTAAAAGCATTAAATAACCAAAAAGTATCTGCAATTTCGTCACCAAGAATCCTATACTGGTCCTTTCCATAGTTGCTTTTAAGCTCATATAGTTGATGTGCTTTAACCTTTTCAAGGTGCCTGGTTTGCAGCAACTTTATTATTCCGTATTTTTGTAACATTTCAATAGAATTTACTATAGCAACTCTTGCTTTTGATGGCTGTTTAAAAATAAAATCTTCCACCGGTTTGCGACCACTATTAGTGACGTAATATTCAACTTTCATTATCTTAAAAGCATATTAAGGTGCTTTATAAATTATATCAATATTGATATAATTATAATGGCCGAAGCAGTTTCTGTCAATGATATTAGAAAGATAACTGTCCCAACATCGCGTTTTTTATCAAATGCAGTTTCGTGCGCAGGGGGGCGTATTTCATGCCAAATTTGAGTCTGTTTTTTGTTTGGTATCGTGTATGAATATTTGAACCGGCTCCTTCAGTAGACTGTGCATTCTTGTGCCAGATTACAATGTGAGGCTCGTAGTAAATATCGATATCTTTCTTCAACGCGCGTACTGAGAAATCGGCATCTTCGTAATACAGAAAGTACGAGATGTCCCAAGGCCCTACAACATCAGCGACATGGCGGTCATACGCGATCAGACAGCCTGTTGTAAAGGTTATCTTGCCCGGTTCATTCCACTGGCCTTTATCTACTTCATCAACACCCCGGTGAGGTGTGATCACATGATGCCAGTTGATCGTGCCGCCTGCATACCAGATTACATTCCCCAGATCGTGCTTTGAATAACGATCCTTGTGATATTCATATCCGGGAGCGTAATATATTTTTCCCGTCACAATAGCACGTGGGTGCGCAGCAAGCCCTTTTTTGACCTCTGCAATAAATTCCTTATGAAAATACGTATCGTTATTCATGATGCAGAACTGATCAAAGCCATCCTGTGAAGCCTTTTCCTGTCCGATATTCGCACCATATGCATATCCTTTATTGTCCGCGGGAATGACGGTCATCTCGAACGGTTGAGGATCGATGTGTTTTTTATCTCTAGAAAGATCAGCAATGTAGAGGTGGAAGTTCTTATCAGTCTGTTCGGATAAGCTTTTGAAAAAGTCTTGCAGAACATCGTAATTCTGATACACTACTGTTATCACCGCCAGCTTATGAGACATGTCTTTGATTATATCAAAAAGCACCCGATAACACTGCTAGTGATTGCTCCGGCATTCCTTTTTCATCTTCTGATGGCTTTTCCGAGTGGTACCGATCTCTGTTATCACACAAAATGTGGATACTTTTTCTGGGGAGCACATGGACATGACGGCATATGGCATCTGGCGATAGATGCGACAGCCTTCAAATCGTTTCCGTTTGTCGCACCAACGTTTGCAGGAGCAATGCTCAATGGGTACAACTATCTTCTTGATGTCTTTATTTTTGCATTCTCAAAAATTGGCATTCCCCCTCTCATCACGTATTTCAAAATCTTTCCTCTTGTCTGGTTTGTCCTGTTTACCGCTATCGCCATTTACTTTGCCCGAAAGCTCCATGATTCACCTTTGTTTGTATCCATCTTTTTATTCTTCTGCTATTTCGCGAGTTCATTTTCGTACATCATCACTCTTCTTCATAACAGAACAATCATGGGATCATCTGGTGTTCTTGCGATGCAATCTGGACAATCGCTCATAAACATTCAGTTCGCATTTTCCCTCATCATCATTCTTGCCATACTATCGATCATCAAAGATGCAGAACTAACAATCAGAAAAGGAATCATATTAGGCATTCTTGCATTTATCTGTCTGGGGCTCAAGTTTTATGGGGGATTTGTCAGTCTGGTACTGATTGGATCATATCTCCTGATGTCTCTTTTTAAACCGAAGAAAACAGGTGTTGTGCTTGCATCCGGCTTTATCGTTGCCGTATGTGCAGGTATAGCCGTCATTCTGTTTTATAATCCATTTCAGGCATCACAGACGGGCTCTGTGCTGGGTTTCGCACCACTTGCTGTCATACATCCAATCATCGAAGATCCGAATCTACTCTACATGAAAGACACAGTAAATGCGCGATACTTTTTGCAAGCGAATGGTATTGGATTCAAACTCATACGCATAGAGACCATGACGTTCCTGCTTTTCTTCCTCATGAATTACGGCACGCGCATTGTAGGACTAGGATACCTCATTAATGCTATTATTCAAAAGAACATAAAACGACTGGATGTATTTATTATCATTGCCATGATCGCCGCAACAACCATGACATCGTTATTCGTACAAAAAGGCGAGTGGTGGAATACGATTCAGTTTTTCTACTACACCTTATTCTTGGGAAATATATTTGCTGCACAAGCGCTCTATGAAGTAATAAGAAAGAATAAATCAGTTGGTTATTTCACGCTTCTTGTCGTGATCATCTTAACGCTTCCGGCAAATATCGATCTCGTCTCTGGGTTCTCATCATTTCCGTCACCGTCATACTTATCACGCGATGAACATCAGGCTCTCACGAAGCTGTCACAGATGCCCAAAGGCGTTGTCCTTCACCGGTTATTCAGCAGCGATATTAAATACAAAGGCGGTACGCCGATTCCCCTCTATGCATATGATGATACGGCATATGTTTCTGCATTTTCCGGACAGCAGGAATATATTGGCGATCAGGTCCAGCTCCGACTCACTGGCATTGCATACGAGAAGCGGTTAAAACAGTATATGGATCATGATTGTCGCATGCTCAGTGAAGTGACTTATCTGTATGATGTAAAACAGGCACCCATAGCCAACTGGTTTGCAACGTGCCCGACTAAATTAAAAGAAGTATATTCAAATAGTTCATCAACCATTTACTCCATCACAAAGTAAGCTACTTTTCCTGATATATCGGTGTATCCGATCTGATGTTTTGCTATGCCCCCAAGAGCCATTTTATCGTACACAGCTTTATCTAAACACCCATCTCCAACGATCGCGTTATGCAGTTTCGTGTAGTCCATTTTGGGTGGGCATTTAAAAAAGGTGAGGGATGACGTTTTATATGGCTCACCCGATTTAAGTGACTTCTGGAGATCCGTGATGCTTACATCGTTATATAGAAATGCATAGGACATAATATTTTCTTTAGGAGCATTCACGTACAAAATTGTTTTCTTTTTATGCTGATTCAAATATCCAGCGAGTCGTCGTTCCTTTTCATTAAATAACTCACCAACAGTTACCGGCTTGCGCAGATAATAGTTATAGCCGAAATAAAGCACACCCGGGAGTAACATAATAACAAATGCGGCATATATTGTTTTCCGTATAAAAATCTTTTGTTTTGCTATGACCTCAGATGCAAACAGCCCACCACGCGCCATGATATACGAAAAACCGATAGCTGTCACTATTGCTCGAATCGAAAAGGTTGCACTCACATTAGTGACAAGCGAGGGAATAAATCCGATGAGAAGCAGACCGAGCATATAGGCATCTTTTCGTGTAAACGATTTCCCAAATGCCATGATACCCAGATAATACAGAATAATAAACGGTAGAAAGAACTGCCCAGTTACGCCGTTGCCGTTGATCGGACTATAATCGCCGTCTTTAAACAGATAGAGAAGTCCCTGTCCCTTTACAAAATTAGAAACGATGTAATCCATCGTGACGGTAATCTTGTTATCAAACGCAGCTCTCAGTTTTGGCGGTGCGATCGATGAATTTCTGCGTAAGTTTACTTCCGGCACAAATTTTTCGTTATTTAAAAATACGACCTGTCCAAATCTGTTTGCAGTTACCTTAGGATCGATGAAGGAGATCGACGCAAATAATATCACGAGAAAAACGACATTTATGGTCATCATTTTTTTGAGAGAAGTATTTGTTTTGAGTACGATTATATTGAATAATTCCAGATACAGGAGAAGAAACGGTATGAGTGTACGGAAGCCCTGATACGTATAAAATGCCATAAAAAACGTAATATAGGTTACCCAATATTTTCTACTCAGATATGCGATCATGCCTGCTATGAGCAGCACAAATGCCAATGGGATATCCATCGCAATACGGGTTACATGAAAAATCCATGGACTGAAACAGCAGATAACACTTGTAAGTAACGCTTCTTTTTCTCCTACTTTCATTTTTCTCAGCAGTGTGAATATGAGCCAAGGCAGTATAGACGTAATCAGCACATAAGGCAGACGTGCTGCAAATACAGATTTCACAGGGATAATAAGCCACATTAATGCTGAAAAATAAATAGCAAACAACGGATTATCCGGGCTAATATTATTGAAACTAAGAGGCATGAAATTACCAAATAGATCATGTCCCGTTTTTGCAATAGAATAACCCGAAAAGACAATGTCGCGCTCATCGTGGAGTAGGAAAAGCTGATCAAGATAAGGGAGTCTTATGATAAGAAATACGACACACAACGTGAAAAGAATATACCGGTATTGTTTCATATGCTACTTCGTCATGCGCAATAACAGATTCTGTAATCTGAGTGTAATATGCTTTGCCGTAAGAGAGGTTTTTCGTTTTACTGACCAGTGATTTGTTTCGTACAATCCCTGACTGAAGAAATGGCGTGCTTCCCGTGTAATGTCTTCAACGGGTACCTGCGGATACTTCTTTCCTTCCCAGTAATAGAAATAGACAAGGAAATAATAAAACATCTGGGTAAATGCAAGGACAAATCCGTGCATACCATCTTTATATCCATCATCAGCAAAATAGCGGCTTATAAATTCGCCGAGCGCGCGACGAATAGTCGTCTTAAGGTAATAAGGTTGAGCGTCATGAACTAATTCATGAGCTTCTGCTTTTGCGTACCTGATAGCTTTGGTGATATAGTCATCATATGAATCGTAACTCTGGTGAATAATTGCAACTTCCTCTTTTGCTTCACCGATATATCCTTTTCCCGAGGTTGTAGGTTGCTGATGAATCTGAGTTGGCCATGTTACTGCACTTTTTTTAAACAGTCTTACCTGTCTATCGGGCCACCATCGTGAATGCTTGATCCACTTCTGCATGATCATATTCTTGCGTGGTATCGAGATATAATCATACTGCTGGTATATCTCAGTCAGAAGTTCTGCAAGGGCAGGAGATAGTATCTCATCAGGATCAAGGAAGAGAATATATTCATGAGCCGCATACCGCTTAGATTCTTCGCGGATGAGTTCAATATAGGGGACAGGTTTTTCTATCGTTACAATCCGAACGTGTTCTTTTTTTTCGAGTCCTGCACGATATTCTTTATCCAAACCTATATCGAGTACGACGATTTCACCTGCAAAGTTAGTTATAGATTCTATCACTTCAAATAAATATCTCGGAGATTGTTTTGCCGCGATAATGGCTGATATATTATTCATGTATAAATAGTGATCGTAATTCCTTAACTAAATTTACGCCTGATAGTAATAATGTACCATAATATACTCCTGCACCTGCTATCGATGCAAGTATGATCGCTAACATCGATCGCCCACTCAGAGCAAGTACACCGCTCATAACAAGTCCCATAAATCCGGCAGCAAGTATAGGTCGGTAAATTGACCTGATAAAATCAAAGGGTAGTAATGTACGCGCTTTCCAGACAACAACAAAACAGGTGAGTGACAGAATAACCTGTGTTACAGGAAATCCATAGAGTCCGTACATCCGTGTAAAGAGGGGAGTACAGATCCATGTGACTACCGTCCAGAACAGCATAAATGAGAATGACCACTTTACTTTTCCAAGAGCATTAAACAGATTGATGAACGGTGTGGAATAGGTCGAAAGAAATGCTGACAGGACAAACAAATAGAAAAACGGCAACGCTGGTTCCCATTTCCCATACTTCGGGACGATCTCAACAAATCGACCCATCAAAAGCGCAAAACAAAGGAGGGTAGGTGCAAGAATGAGTGTCTGATAAAACAGAATCTTATCCAGTATTTTGCGTATCTGTTCGCGGTCGTGTTGCAGTCTTGAGATGACAGGGAAAAGCACACGGCTTATGCTATCCATGATAATACGTATGGGTGCCTCTGCCCATTTTTTAGCCCACCCGATATAACCGAGTCCTGTGAAGCCTAATACTTTCGCAAGAAATAACGTTATAAGATCATCTTTGAAGAGGGCAAGAAATGAACTTGCCTGAAACGGAACACCATAGGACAATAATGACTTAAGATGTGATTTAGAGAGTCCGAACTGCGGCATCCACGGAGAAATAATATAGATTGCGATAAGTCCAACAATGGCACGACAGAATACGGCGACAGTAAAACTATGAAGCCCGAGTCCACTCAGTGCACCGATGATTACCGTAATATAAAATACCGTACTTTCAATGATCTGCACGAGCACTATCTTCTGAAACTGAATATTTCTCTCAAGGAATATGGAAGGTATTGTTTTTAAGGATGATATAAAAAAGGAAACAAGCAATGCCCAGAGTAATATCACACCTTTTTCCGGAAGATGGTAAAAGTTACGAATAAGGTTTGTAGACAAAAAGCCAATCGTGATTATGGAAACAATAAGTATCTGCTGTACGGTGAATGTCGTTTTAATATCATCTGGATGTAGTTCTTTTTTCTGAATGAGTGAGGCTGCAAGTCCAATATCAGAGAAATAATTTAAGAGTGAAATTATGGAGAGCACGGTAACATAAATGCCGAATACATCGGGGGATAGATATATAGTCAGTACAAGATTAGCTATGAGTCCGAGAATCGCAGAATAACCACTTTGAAAAAACAGACTGATAGTGCTGATTACTGTTTTTCTCTTTATGTTTTTAAACTGTGTTTTTTCTTCCATAGATCAGGAAATATACATATATAGATTGCTATAAGTATAGCTGCTATTGTAATAAAATCACCGGCAAGTTCAGTTGTAGTCTGCTGTGCGCTTACATGTACTTCGTCTCCTTGGGTGAGACTCAGGATAGGCCTTCCCATCGGGTCAAACTGCACCGGTACATAAGGATTATTATTTATTGTGATATTCCAGATAGGAAAATAATGAACATTGAGGGCTACAGGTCCTGACAATATTGACTTAAATGATTTTTCAAATGGTCCATTCGTTAAAACACTGAATCCTATACCATTTAGTGATTGTGCGGGGATAGTCGTGTCGTATGGTAATGTTTTGCGCTCATACTGTCTCCACAGGTTATAATCAGCAGTTTTAGGAAGATACTCTGCAACAGTATATGCCACATGACTTTCAATGTGCGTATCAGACGCATACGAAGCCATATACTCATTATGAGATAATTCTTCTTTATAAAAATAAGGAGCCACTGTTGCTATTAACACAAAGCAGAGTGTTGCAGTAATCATCGATTTATATTGCACACGAACATATGACCATCCATAGGCACCCATAAATGCAAGACCTATCATACTCAGTGAAATGAATCGCCATGGAAACTGTATCACATTCAAAAACGGGAACAGTTTCCAGATCATTTCAGATTCATACGTAGTCATCCATAATGAACCAATGGTAAGTAGTAAAAATCCTAAGGTAACTGAATAGAGCGCTCTATTCTTTTTGAGATTATTTTTCCCAAAAAGTGACCATGCATAAACACCTGCACCTGCCAATGCAATCAGAATGTTAAGCTTTCCTAGCTTAAAGGACATTCCATCTGCAGTGCAGCCAGATGCCGAGCCACCATACCCCCATGCTGATTGCCATAATTGATTTGCACACAGAAAATGATCAGTATATTTTGTCAGTGTCGCAACATAGGTCGCATAGGTAAGAGATGATTCAACGATCAGCGGAAGCAGGAAATAAGAAGCGCTCAAAAAGCCCAGGAAAATGATCGTATACACTTTCTTTTTTTCAGGTAACGCAAGAGCATAGAGCATCACAATAGGAATAGCGAGAAGCGATAGTATGTTATGTGAAGTGAATACGAAATGAACAGCAACTAATGCACACATGAAGGAAGCTATCGAATGTTTTGAGTGCGATGCGTTCGCAAGTGCATATAATGCCAATGGCAGGAATGCGATAAACCATACTTCTGCCAGATTACCTCTCACAAAGATATCAACCGGGAGATATAAACAGGTCACATATAATACTGCGCCGACGACAGATGCTTCTTTGTCAAAATAACGACCCAAGAACAAATACATTGACGTTACTGCTACTATCAGTGCTAGAAGAAATGATAATTTCAGAGATGCGATAACAGGTATCCATAGTAAATGGAGTACTCCACTTATCAGATAGGCTGATGGTGCATAAAAATTAAATACCGGAAATCCCATATGAAATGAGAAGTCAGGTGCTACGCGTGGAGGGATCTGGAAATGAGTGAGGTTAAGAGCGTACTGTTGAATACGCGAAGCCTGGCTTTCATCATGAAACGTAAACATTCCACCATCAAATGGATTAAGATGTCGGCCTAGGATTATAACAATAGCTAGTAAAACGATAAGAAATAATCTATGACTTTTGAGTTGTTTCATTGCTCCATTGCTCCATTGTTAATTCTGTAACTATGGAACCATGAAACCATGGAACAATGTTACTTTGTTAGTTCGTATAGATACGTAACTGATTCGTGGCCTGGTTTTTCATATTTTTTTACCAGTTTCATCGGCCAGTCAGATGGATAATCGAACTTATGAGCGAGTACTATATAAACCGTTTTGGTGTCAAGTTCAGGTTGATTTTCGATAAGTTGGGGCTTATCAAGGGGCCAATATCCTTTAATACTTATCGTATCATCTTTTCTCAGAAGCACATCCAGAACGTCACCAGCGAGACCAAAATTACCTTCAGCAATGATCAAAACAGGTTTATGTTTAGATTCTTCGCGAGCGATACTGATAATATCTTTCATACCCCATCCTGCCGGCCAGCCTTCAAGATACTGACCTCTATCAACTGGTGGAAACGGAATATGTGCGAAATCTGCTATGATCGTATAGTCATAATATCCAACAGAAATGATATAAGCGACGATCACAATACCAAGGATCAATTTGTTTTTCAGGTTTTTTATGAGATAGGCTGCAGGGATTAGGAGAAAGGTTGCGAAAAATATGATGTAACGAGGAAATAAGACTTTGGAAAGAAACACAACTATGATGAAGGGGCAGAGAATAAAACAGAGTAAATAAAGCGTGAGTGTTTTATGCTTTTTATACATGAAAAAAAGACCCACAACTCCGAGTATAGCGAGTACATAGCCAGATTCGTTCAACACATACTGTGGGACAAGTAATAAGTTGCGACCGACAATATCAAACGGTGCTGCTTTAAATTCTGCAAAGGATTTTACAAATGTATTGTTCTTTTCTTCTACATAATGAAGAAACGGCGACAAGCGCTGCACGTTATATATCACGATGGCAATTAAACCGCCAATACCATACAGAACGAGATAATTAACCGTATTTCTAACGAATTTTTTAGCATTTTTTTCGAGAAATAAAACCGGAGCAAACACAGCAAGTCCAACAAATATTTTGACCGAAGATTTAGCAAGTAATCCAATTCCTGAAATAATACCGAAAAGAAGTGCCACATCAAGTCGTCGGCTACGTGAAAGTAGAATGGAGAAGAAGAGAATCCAGATTACTGATGCGTTTACTCCAGAATCAACCAGAGCCATGCGGTCATAAAACAGAAAATAAGGGGTGAAAATATACAAAAACGCTCCTACAAATGCTGTTTTTTTATCAAATAGATAGTTTAAGAGAACGAATATACCTATCAATGCAACAAGCCCTGTACTTACCGCAAATAAACGCCCTCCAAGAAGAAGATTGTCAGAGAATAATTTAAGAAATGGAATCGTACCCCATGTTTGAAGAGGCTGTTTACCATCAGTTAATGAAATGAATCTCCATGTTGCATCGTGCCATGCAATTTTAGCCCAGTGAATATAGATTCCTTCATCAGAAAAGATAGGAAACTGATCAAGATTAATAAGCCTTGTCAGTCCGTAGAAAAAAAGAAGAAATGCTGAGATCAGCAGATCAATAACAGTTATTTTTTTCCGTACGAGTTCTATCAGTCTAAATACGTCTGTCATATTTTCACATTATACATGTTATTTTTTCTGCCATAATGCCCAGTCACCAAATAGGTCACGTAGTTTATATGTACCTAAATCAGGTGAACTATCAAAATCTTTTTTCTCCAGAGCCACACAGTCACTAGACGAATTAGCACTAACTCGCTTTTCGTAGGACTTTAAGTTATACATATAGAAGACAGGTTTTGAGCTATAGTACACAATAGCAGGATGATTACCGTACCATGCAGACGTAGAGATCAGTAAGTGCATACCACCAAGGACATCGTATGTTTTGCGACCATCCTGATCTATCAGGATAGTGAGCGATTTACATTCATTACGTACATCCTGAGCCAGTTTATACGTATCATCATATGATGAATAATACGTAGTCAGAAACGGCTCCTTAATGAATGCTGTGTATGCTATGACTAATGTGAGAACAGTACAGACAGCAATATATATCCACTTATTTTTCCTCATGAGTAGAACCGGATATACCATGAGAAATGCTGCCTGTGGTAATGCCGGGTAGATATACCAGCTGATCTTTGTTTTTGTGAGATTAAGAAATATGAACCATGGAACGAGGAAAAAGATTGCAAACATATCCATAAACTTCAATTTCTTTTTAAGATATTCATAGATCACCACGCATCCTCCAAGTATCGCTGAAAGGAGATACCATCCATATTGAAGAACGATGATATCAAGATAAAATGTGCGTTGACCAAAATGTGATTCGATTGAACTTGTCACTCGACGAACCATATGGTCAATAAAATGAACTTGAATAAAGGTGCTCTTATATACAAATAGCATGAGGATATACCAGATAGACATAACGGCACATTGCTTAGCTATCAGGATCATTCGTTTTCGTGCTTCAGATCGATTTTTTTTATGCTTAATGTAGCTGCAAACCTCTATAGCCAGAAATAATATAACAGGATAGAAACCCAGAAGTGATTTGCTGAATACACCGAGGAACAAAAAGAGGAGACCATACCAGAAAGAAGGATATACGAGTAGATATCCTATCCATCCTATGAGTAAAAATACATCAGTGTTAACTGTCTGTGCACGCTGTAGAAAGATAGGATTCGTGATAGTGATGATCGTTACCAGTGTGGCAAGAGCAGATGATTTCGTAGACTTTTTCACCCACATGAATACAAGGACGAGCGCAATAATGCTCATAAATAGGCTAAACATACGTGTAGAAATCTCGGGTTGTAGAGGAATATACGTAAGTATCAGTCCATACAGATAAGGTACAAAAAAAGGTTTTTCGAGCCATGCGACACCCTGCCACTGAGGTACCCAGCTGTGATGTACTACCATTTCTTTTCCTACCTGAATATAGATAGACTCATCCCAGTCAAAAAAAGGAGTCACATGTGATAAGAGTTTGTAGCCTAATAAGGCCGTATATAAAACAACAATTAAGATAAGTGGCCAGTATTCCTTTAAGGTTTTTTTCATATATATCTATTCAGTGCACGTGAAACAGCTAACGCAATCATTATGTGTAAAGGCACAAATAATAGTAATAAATATCTCGGAAAAACAGGAACAGCAAAGAGAAAGATGTTGTAAATAAGAATAAATATAAACAAGAATACCGCTTCATGCGCTGGTTTTTTCCAGATGAGATAGAGAGAAGATATAATACCGAGTATAAAAATAACAGGCCATGAAAAGCTCCACTGATCATAATGAACAATGGGGTACCCGGTACTCCATACGCGCCATGAATTAGTAAGTATGAGTCCGAGATAACTACCCATTACACGTACAGAATCAATCTGTGATGTTGAATAAAACGTGTAAATCCATTTTTGAGTTCCCAGAAATGAGCGGATATTCCCTCCATGGAAGAAAAAAGATCCATAATCAACTACAAAAAACGTAAGGGCTATAACATTTAGAGATACGATCTCAATAATACTTTTCTTAATATCTTTCACAATCAACAGGTAGTACAGTCCGATACAAAGGTCTAGAATTGCCAGGAACATAAATGCAATTTTGATTGAAATGAATAAACCCAAAAGTAGACCGCTGCATACCAATCTGATCGGTGTATGTTTTTTTTGATATAAGAAAAAGCTGTAGAGAAATAGCAGCAAAAACATAAGCTGAAATAAATCGAGCTGAGGTGCGTGAATAAGCTGATCAGTAAATAGGCTATGTGCTCCTGTAAGCATGACACCAATTGCTGCTGCGACGGAGGACTGTGACAGTAATTTAATGATCAGATATACCATAGCCAGACTGATGAGTCCTGCAAGTAATACAACAATGCGTTGATTGCCGGTAAGCAGTATTGATAATCCAATAAGGTACTTTCCTGCTGGAGGTACTTCAGGGTTTATCATTATCGGATTTTCGCCCTGGATATATCTATATCCTGCATAGGTATACAAATAATCATCGCCTATTGGTTTTCTAGACAAAGGATCGATCCACTGTGATTGCTCATAGAGTTTCTTAAACTGAGATGGATTATATCGCTCGGTATATAGATCTTTATGTTGCCATAGGAAGCCAATTAAATAGATAGCAGTAACTGCCAGTAAAATAAACGTGATGACAGCATTATGTGTTTGTCGTGATTGGCTTTTCATATTGACCTTGAAGGTCGTAATATTTTATTCTGATTATATCTCTGAGCGTTTCAAGTGCATCTTTGACGAAGGCTACGCGCTTTGTTTCTACATGTCTCCAGGTGACGTGAACTTCTTTAATCTTATACTTTAATTTTTTAGCAAGGAATAGAAATTCAAGGTCAAAACCTGCCGTTACAGACGGAGTGTTAATGACCTGACTTTTATTAAATACTTTGAGACGATTAATAATCTGGTGTGCTGCAACAGTCGAGAACATTTTGAATCCACACTGTGTATCCTTTATGCCTCTCAAACCAATAATAAAGTTACGTGTCCACATAAATCCGAGTGCAAGAATTTTCCGCGATAGAGGTGCTCCTTCGCGATGAGTATTGCGTGAGCCTATCACCACCTCATATCCCTGTGTTGCATAATCAAGTAGTTTTTCACATTCTTCTATCGGTGTTGCGAGATCCATATCGGTAAAAAAAACATAGTCGCCTTTTGCCCGTTCGATACCTGTTATAACGGCAAATGCCTTACCGGCGTGTTTATTGGCAATGAGTCTGAACTTCGGGAATACATTCAGATATTTAGTCTTAACAATTGTTCGTGATTCATCATCAGATCCATCATCGACAATAACTACTTCCATAAAACGATCATCATTTCGCGTATAGTTACCTATCTTGTCGAGTACGCCTTTTTGAAGATTAGCAGCTTCGTTATAGCAGGGAATGATTAATGTGATATTCATATCAATGAGTTAATTTATATACTGTTGCGCCATCTGCTTTCCATTTATTTGCAATTTTTGTAGGAGCAAAATAGGCTATATCCCATTGTCCATCTCCGATAGGTGTACATGCCTGTTCGCATACTACATAGAGTACCTCAACTTTATCAAAACTGTTTTTATCTACAGGATCACTGCCTAGTATCTTAGCAAAGTACCGATAGGTACTATCTGAGTATATGTCGGGTAACGCGGTCATTTTGAATTTATCAGTGCGTACATCGTTATGAATGACGGTTGCTACATTTTTTGCATGTTCTATCTGTTTATTCGGATCACTAAAGAAAAAATAATATTTAGGGATATTCCATGAGAAAAATAATGCAATAGCAAACACAGTAATCACACCTGAAACTGCTCTGTTTTTAATAAACGTCGCTAGAGTTACGGCAATCAGAAAGTACCCGGTAATATATATACTCGTAAAGTAGTGATAGTGTCTCTGTGTATTAATGGCGGCAAATAAGAGAATATATAAAATGAACGATACTATTTGTATACGAAATGTGAGAGACTGTGACCTTCGGAAAAGCATGATAAGTATGAGCAGAGATACAACAGCAATGATCCATACATACTTCATTTCAGGAGTTACTCCGGTCAGATAATGTATAAATGCCTGCATGGTATCCTGTAAACGGTTCATGTAAGGTGATGACTCAACCGTTTCACCTTTTGATATAAATGCGATAAAGTTTTTACTATTAATAAACTGATGTTTTAGATCGAATATGATGAGAGGGGATATAAATACGAGAAATCCTAGAATAGTCATCCCTGCCTGCTTTAAATAAGCTGTTTTTTTCCCTGTACCTAGTAAAGCAAAAAACCACACAAGTCCTGCGGGCACAACGAGGAGAAGTGCTAGATAATGCAGTTGAATGCTCAGTGATAAGAAGGCACCAAAAAGGAATCCATATATAATGTGCTCTGACTGGAGTGAAAGCGAAAGAAAATAAAGGGTAAAAAATGCAAAATAGGGAAGTGGATTCGGATTCCATGCATATCGAGACAGGTCAATAAGTGTGCCTGAGAACAAAACAAAAACCGATGTGATTAAGGCAACACTACGTCCAAATTCTTTTTGCAGGACCACATACATTCCTATGATCCCTATGAGAGAAATAATACCGGTTCCGGCTGCCATTCCTGCGGGGTTAAAACGAAACAGCAACAAAAAGGGGACCATGAGATAATAGAAAAACGGTCCCAAAAATATGCCACCTATTGAAGTGGGTGCCCCAATCGCAGTAAAATGTTTGAATGTCGCAATGTCTCGTACGATGAGAGCGTCACGACCCTGATCGCCCAGGAATGTTGCAAAATCATAGATCCGGTAAAACCGCAGGTAGGCTCCTATGATGAGCAGAAGGAAGAACATAAAATATGCAGTTTTATTTCGTGCAGTACTGGTAAAATATAATTTATTCATATGCGTATAGAAAAAGTTACTACGAAACACCTCATTTTCATTATAGCAGTTGTACTTATTTCTACATTATTACTGTATATCCCTTTTCTACTGAAATTTTCTATACCTGGCATTGTGCCAAAACCAGATATGAGTTATATCTATAAAAATTATGACGGATTACTGTATATTATACCTGCAAAAACGTGGTATAACATAGAATCAATACGATCGTTACATATAGAACAGCCCCTTGATCCGCGCTATTTCGCCGCTCACCTTCCTCTGTATCCTATATTCATTTATCTTTTCTCTTTCATGGGTTACGTTCACTCCATGATCTTTGTAACTATACTGTCTACTATCGCACTGGCGATCGCTTTTTATCTCATAGTCAAAAATCTGAAGCTAAGTGATAATCCCTTTGTGTTGACATTGGTATTCCTTTTTCTTCCGAGGTTCTTAGTACTACGTACCGTGGGAGCACCTGAAAGCTTGTTTCTATTATGTATTTTGCTTTCCCTCTATTTTTTTGAGAAGAAAAGTTATTTGTATGCAGGACTTATGGGAGGACTTGCTGTACTCACAAAAACGCCTGGAATTTTATTGTTTGTTGCTTATTTCCTTACTCTCATTGAACAACATATCAAGAACAAGAAAATTTCTATGGCTAGCATCTGGATTCTCATAATCCCTGCGTCCTTAGTAGGTTTATTCTATTTCTATCAAGTTCGCACAGGCGATTTTATGGCATATTTTCATACAGGTGGAGTAGTCCCTATGCTATATCCATTTGCTGTATTTAATTATCAGGCAAAGTGGGTAGGTACTGCCTGGCTCGAGGACATTGTCCTTTACTTATGTATATATCTTGCCGCAGTTGTCCAACTGAAAGATACAAAGTACCGAAGTTTCTTTTATTTTGGTATCACATTCTTTGTAGCTACTATTTTTGTTCAACATCGTGACATATCTCGATATATTCTTCCTATGTGGCTTTTAGCATGCATTGCATTTGAACGATATCTTACATCTAAAAAATTTCTTATAGTGCTTATTCTGTTGTTACCGGCTATATATTTATATGCGTGGAATTTTATGTTATTCAATATTATGCCTGTTAGTAACTGGGCACCATTTTTGTAGATTTTTGTGAGTTTTTTGATTGTATTTTTAGTCCCATTTATACTACACTTATAACGTATGATTAAGTTCTTCAAAAAACGATGGTATGTTATTGTTATTCCCCTCATCATAATAGGGATTATCATATACCGACAAAATGCAACACAGGTAAAAGGTACGAAAGAAACCACGTACAAAGTTAGCAGAAAAACGATAAAGGAAACGTTGTCTCTTTCGGGCAAAATAGACGCTACTGAAAAGGCAGCCCTTCGGTTTCAGTCATCGGGCAAATTGACATGGGTCGGTGTAAAAGAAGGTGATTATGTGAAGAAATTCCAGACATTAGCAACACTTGATCAGCGCGATATACAAAAACGTCTTCAGAAATATCTCAATACCTATGCACAACAGAGACTCACATTTGATCAGACTAAAGATGATGATAGAGAAGTAATTATCGGTCTTCTGACTCCTGATCAGCGTCAGCGCACAATGCGAGCCTATGAAAAGTCACAATATGACTTAAATAATTCCGTACTCGACGTAGAACTGCAATCAATCGCTGCAGAAAGTGCGAACTTAATAAGTCCGATCGATGGTGTTGTTACTCATGCCGATACGTTACAGGCAGGAGTCAACATCACACCTGCTACTGCTGAATTCGCTATTATCAATCCAGACACTCTCTATTTCTCAGCGCTCGCAGATCAGACAGAGGTAGTGAAACTGACAGAAGGAATGCTTGGATCAATCATATTTGATGCATTTGACAGCGATGAGCCAGTTAAAACAGAAATCAGATCTATTTCATTCATTCCTAAGGATGGTGAAACAGGAACCGTATACGAACTGAAGTTGCCCGTAACACTTGATAACAAAGGCTATAGACTGGGTATGACCGGTGATGTTGATTTCACACTCAGTGAGCGCCCTGATGTTATTGCGGTACCTGTCAAATATATTAATAACGAAGGTGATAAACAATTTGTATATAAGCTCGTGAATGATAAACCTGAAAAGACATATGTTAAAACAGGACTTTCCGACGATACGTATACTGAAGTTACCTCAGGTCTAAAAGAAGGAGAGACTGTCTATGATAAAACTCCGTAATGTTACTAAAGAATATAAGCTGGATGACGATATTATTTTTCGGGCCTTAAAAGGTGTAGATGTAGATATTCGTGAAGGAGAATTCACTTCAATTATTGGCCCTTCAGGAAGCGGTAAATCTACACTCATGCATATCATCGGACTTCTTGACAAACCCACAGATGGCCTTATTGAGTATGATGGCATCGATATTAAGAAATTAAATGATGATGAAACTTCTACATTACGCAGTGAGTTTGTCGGATTTGTTTTTCAGCAGTTTAACCTCATCAATAAGCTCACAGTCATGGAAAATATTATCTTGCCTTCAGTCTACGCACGAAAAAAGCTTGATTATGATGTGAGAGAAAAAGCAAAATACTTAATAGATCGATTCGGGCTAACCGGCAAAGAACGTTCTTATCCAAACAGAATATCAGGAGGCCAACAACAGCGTGTTGCGATAGCACGAGCTCTTATCATGAATCCTAAAATGATACTTGCCGATGAACCTACGGGTAACCTTGATACGAAAACAGGCGACGAGATCATGAAACTTCTTAAAGAAATGAATAAGGAAGAAAAACGCACAATTGTCATCGTAACTCATGAACCTGATATAGCTGCTCAGACAAACCGAAGTATCAAGATTAGAGATGGATTAGTTGAAAAGTAATATGAACTATTTTCTGTTTATTTTTAAGTCATCACTCGAAGACTTTGCCCGAAACAAGGGGAGAGCTTTTTTAACTTCTCTCGGTATCCTTATTGGCGTCATGTCAGTAGTCCTTCTTATGGCATTTGGACTCGGACTCCGTAAATATATTAACGATCAGTTTGAAAGTCTAGGAACAAACCTCTTGAGAATTGTCCCAGGTCAGGTGCTGAAAAATGGAAGTTTTAATAATAACCCGGGCGCAATGGGCTCAATTCAGTTTGACGAAAAAGATATTTCAAAGTTAAGACGCGTGAAGGGATTAACTATTGTCGCTCCGATATTTACTAAATCATCAACAGTCGATGCAGGTAAGAACACCGAATCGGGAAGTATTTATGCGAGTACTGCAGATGTATTCAAAGCCCTTAATCTCAAGGCAGAATACGGTGTAGAATACACTAAAACGGATGTCGATAAACGGAGTAAAGTAGTTGTTATCGGACCCAAGATTGCTAAAAATCTATTCGATGATGCATCCTCCGCAGTTGGCAGATCAGTGAAAATTCAGGGGTCATCCTTTAAAGTGATCGGAGTTCTGGGATCGAAAGGTGGAGGCGGATTTGGCGGACCTGATCTTGATTCATTTATTTATATGCCTTATAAAACTGCATATATATTCAATACTGAAAAAAAGTTCCAGGCAGTTATAGTTAAAGGAACGAGCGGTTATGATCTCAAGACACTCAAGGAAGATATAAATATTCAACTATTGAAACGATATAAAGAAGACGATTTCTCAGTCATTGAACAAACGGAAATACTCAACGCTATCGGATCTATTTTCGGTATCTTAAATACCGTTTTGGTTGCAATTGCCGCAGTATCACTGGTTGTGGGAGGAATAGGCATTATGAATATTATGTATGTTACAGTCACGGAGCGTATTAAGGAGATAGGTATTCGAAGGGCGATAGGAGCAAGAAAAGCTGACATTCTGTATCAATTCCTTATCGAATCAGTTATTCTGTCGGTCTTTGGTGGTGCATTAGGACTCACATTGTCATTTATCATAGTCTTCTTTATTCAGAGTGTGTTTCCTGCATACATCGATTTACAAACGATAGGACTTGCCCTTGGTGTTTCTACTGGAATAGGAGTACTCTTCGGTGTGTTTCCTGCTAAAAAGGCAGCAGACCTTTCTCCGATAGATGCAATACGGTATGAATAATTGTATTTCACACAAAGTGAAAGAGATTAGGTATTTATTTTGGATTGTACGAAATCTTTCATCTGTTTTTGAAAATTTTCTTCTGAATATTGTTCAGATGTAGATCGAGCTTTCATTGCTATTTTTCTATATTCTTCATCGGTGAGTTTTTCCATATCTTTTATTGCATCGATCAGTGAATCTTCAGATAATGTATCGTATAAATAGCCATTTTCATGATGAATAATTGTTTCTTTGAGTCCGCCGCTTTTATATGCAATAACCGGTACGCCATGGCCCAATGCTTCAACAGGCGCTATGCCAAATTCATCATCAACAGATGCGAATAGGTATGCTTTTGCATGTTTATATAACGTTCTTAATTCTTTGTCTTCCACACTACCGAGAAACTCCACATGTTTGCCAGCCAGGGACTTTAAATATGCTTCATCTCGACCAGTTCCTACAATTTTCAAAGTAAATCCGTGTTTATTTGCAGCTTTTATGAGTATATCGATATGCTTAGCGCGAGCGAGGCGGGAAACGGTTAGATAATACTTCTTTTCCACTGTATAGTCAGGCCTTACTTCAGTGATATGCACAGGCGGATAAATAACAGCAGCATCGCGACGATAGAACTTTTCTATGCGCTTTTTTGTGTCCTCAGAATTTGCAATAAAATGATCAACGCGTTGTGAAGAAAGATAATCCCACATCCTTAATGAGTGATTTATGATATGGCCATATATTCTTACTGGCCAGTACTTTTGCCATTCACGAGCAGTTTCGTAGTAATATAAATATCTTGGTGGGTGATGAAGGTAGCATATATGAACTGTATCTGGTCGGGTAATGATACCTTTACACATATATGATCCTGATGACGATATAACAAGGTCATATCCTGTAAAATCAAAGCTTTCCCATAACAAAGGAGTGATAAAACGAAGAGGTGAATAGAGCTTTTTAAGTAACCATACACGGTCCGCCCATGAAGTCTTCACTTTGTTTTTAATATTTTTTGCATGTATGCCGAGCGACGTCGGATTATAGAATGATGTGTATATATCGGCATCCGGATAAAGTGAACAGAGTGAAACAAGCACTCGTTCCGCGCCTCCGAATTCCTGCAATTGATCGTGTACTATCGCTACTTTCATGTGTTAATTATATCACTAATCATGATTTAAGTACTTTTTAATCGAGAGCCAGACATTATATACATAGATGATCCATAACAATGCTAATATGCTAGTGAATACAAGAAACGGCAACGATTCCCAAAAACCCTTGTGTTTTACAAATAACACACTGAAGATAATCATAGTTGCTATGCATAAGTCATAGAATGCCATGGCGGCTTGGTCAATAACCCAACCTATAAATACACCGATATTGTTAGGGCTTCTGTATGTTTCGTAGAGAGGGATGTGAATGGTATCCTGGGTAAGCGAGGCTTCATCAAGGCACGTATTGTTAGTTTTGTACCCTTTTTTTACTATGATAAGTTCTGTGTGGGTAGATGACAATTCAACTTCTGAAAGAATAACTTCTCCCCATATACCCGTCTGTGTTTTTTTAACTATTTGTTCATTCCGTTTTATCGTAATCTGACATCCTGCCAATCCACGATACGAATACGCATCTTGAATGATAAGCACATGATGTCTACGATAATATCCTAGTACGATATACAACTCCTTCAAAAACCAGAAGGGAAGCATAAGAATTGTTGATGCAATTCCAGAATGTGTACGTAACGAGATGAGAAGTAGAAGTGATGTGATGATAAGTAACTGGACGAGGATAACACTCCCATTCACAAAAATACCTGATGAAAATAAACTTGAAATGGTTGTGTTAAAAAATGAATATAATAATCCGTATGTGCCTCTGTAATAAGCAATAGCTGACGTCATAGTATTTTCTTTAATTAGTTCTACTATTGGATAACTGCTATGCAGTTCATCTATAGTAAAGTTATAAGAAAGTTTAGTGTATCCAGGTGCCGATACTTCTGCAATGTATCTACCGATAGGGAGCATCACATTAACGTATCCTTGTTCATCTGACTGTTGTGTTATCGTCAATACGGTGCTCAATGATGAAAATGATTTTACATGAGGTTCATATTTCGAAATGGTTACAGCTGCACCTTCTATGGGATGTTTGGTCTTATCTTGTACTTGCATCGGATGTGAAATCATAATAGTATGGGGCAGCGGAACAAGGAAATAACTACCATATATATCATGAACGGTGAGTACAAGTTCATATGTACCTATGGATGGTGGTGATAATATTTCGGCAGCATATGTTCCGGGCAGTACTTCAATAAATCGTGTTTCCTCAACAGGAGTATTTCTTTTAGCCGATGTAATCCCTAACACATCTTTATGTTCAAAACGTGCAGTCATGTAAGAAACAGCATGTGATGGAGGTGTGTTTATCGTTATTTTAAGTGGTTTATTAAATGGTATGACAAGTATGAGTGTATTTGGTGAAGAAAGGGGGCTTTGATCTGTAGACAGGGTAATCTGTTCAGGTTTAAGTGTAAATGTTGCAGTTGAAATGGTCGTCTTAAAAGTCATTATGTCTGAAGTAATGGTATTACCATTTTTGTCTATTGCAGTGAGAGTCATATAATACGTTGTATCAGACTGTAAATTCGACAGACTTATTTTGTGAAGTAGATGATATTCAGTAATATCAAGGTGTGTACTGAGTTTAGCTTGATCAGTTCCATAGGCAACATGTATCTTGACCGGATTGTTTGATTCAATAAGGACGGTAGATGAAGAACTGGTTATCTCAACCAGATTTACCTTTTTGATATAACTGTTCGATGGAACTTCAGTAGGCGTTATAGATACCGAGGCTGGAGTTACACTAATGCCTGTTCCTATTATTGGTGTTGGTGTATGTGTTGCGGAAGCAGGTGCCTGAGAAGGTGTGGGAGTCGGAGTTATAGATTGAAGAAATGAAAACGGCAACGTATCCTGCGCGAGTACCATATTAAAAGCGGTAAGTGTGGCGGATGCGTTCATTGATATTTGCGAAGCTGTTGGAAAGGTAGATCTTACCTGTAATGTATATGATATCTCGTGATAGGTAACAGAGGAGGCCAACGAAGGAATAGACCAGGTAATCAATTTGTTTTGAAGATCGATAATTGGCACAGTGTTATCATCTGCATCTGTTGCGGATCCAATAACATATGACACAACATCAACCATATTACTTGTATTTTGTATTGTTCCCTGTGCCCATGATGTGGTTATAGTTACGGGCGTAGG
>CAYMIY010000001.1:0-11519 GCA_964390735.1 uncultured Gammaproteobacteria bacterium | reverse complement strand
AGGAAATGTAACTTTTACTGAATCTTCTGTGGATGTTGTAGAGGGTATGGCACATACGAGACCCGAGGCCAGAGAAGATATTTTCATCCTGTCAAAACGTACTGATACCGTATTAAATGTTGCAGCGTGGGCTGGGGATACCGAGAGAGTTGTGAAGAATAAAGCAAATATATAAATTATTCCAATAAAAGATCCTCTCTTGTACATTCATTCATATTAGCAGATGTATTATTTATTTTCTTTGAGTAGTTCGAGGGCTTCTTGGTTGCCTGGATTTAATTTTAGTGCTATGTTCAACGCTTCGCTTGCGCGCACTTTATTGTGTAGTTTCATATAGATTTTCCCCAGGCTTATAAGTAAATTTACATTGGATGGATTCAGTTGGTAGGCCTTAAATGTGTGTATTTCAGCTTTTTTATAGTCTTGTTGCGTATAGTATATTGCTCCAAGGTTGGTTTGTGCTTGCCAGATATTTGGTTGAATCGTGATCGCTTTCATATACATATCTATAGCCTTGTCTGTATTACCTCGTAGCTTATAGATCATAGCTAGATTATGATATGACAATCCATAATTAGGATCTATTTCAAGACTCTTTTTGAAATATGCCTCTGCTTCACTGTATTTTTTTTGATCGATGAGAATAGCTCCAATGGTTGCATAAGCGGATGTATATTTTGGATTAAGGTCTATAGTTTTTTTTAAATAGAATAATGCATGAGAATAATCGTGAACTAGTATATACGCCAAAGCCAGATTGTTTGTTCCATCTACATAATATGGATTAATTGTTATTGCCCTTTTAAAAGACTTTATTGCATTCTGATAGTCACCTCGTTTCTGATACACCCATCCCATGTTATTATGTGTCTTAAAATCAGATGGCGCGGTTCTCGCTGTAGCTACAAACAAAGATTCGTCATCGGTCCAGGCGGTGTTACGTATCATCGTACGTATTGCTAATGACATAATTAAAAAGGCTATGATTGCATAAAATACATATTTACTTATATGAGATTTTATCTGTAAAAGATAATGTGCTAATACGGCCGTTAGTCCAATAAGCCCAAAATATACGTATCTTTCTGCAACAATCCAGGAGATACGGAGAGGTAACATCGTTGGTATAAGGCTGATGAAAAAGAACGAGAGCCAGAAAAAGACATACTTACTTTTTTTGTAAGACAGCACCAGAAGGGTAAAAAAAGCAAGTGTTGCAAGTGCCCTTAAACCAAATTCAAAGGGTGTATATACAAGTTCTGAATGATAAAGTGAAAGTTTGTCAGGCCAGAAAAATAGTTCTAGATAGGAAGAAATAGCTGATGGAATCTGCACAAGTGGATTATCAAATCCTTTAGCTTGATAATAGACAGTTTGTTGTATATGGATACGTTTTTGTACTTCAGATATAAAATATATTCCCCATAGTGTTGAAACAATGATATAGGGTATAAGCTCGACCCATCGTTTTTTCACTTCCCTTTGTGTTAATAAGAGAATATATAATATAAGCGGAAATATAAGTGATTTCTCAGAACTTAGAGTTGCTGTTATAAAAGAGAGTACTGAACATACAAGGGTTATATAATTTCTCTCACTCCTCGTAAAAAGCCACAACGAAAGCATAAGAAAAAACGAATACTGTGTATAGGACCCTGCAGATATCCAAGTAACTGATTCTACGGTGATTGGATGGATAGCAAATAAACATGCCGACAGAAGTGCCGTATATGCGTTCGTCATCTTCTTTATTATTCTATATGCAAGGATAGATGTACCTATGTGAAAAGAAATATTGAGACTACGAAATACAAGCGGCTCTTTTCCACCCAGTTCATATAATATATAGTAAATAAATGGCCTTAGAGCGATGAGTGGTCGTGAGAAAATCATCTGAAGATCAGCTATATGGGTATTATTTAGTATGCCAGGGAGATCATCAGAAGTGAATCCATTACCGATTCCATTTACGTAGGTTATAAAAATCATGATTACTATGATTACATAAGGAAGATAGTTATAAGTGTCTTTTTGTTGCGGAGGATGATGATGGTGTTTCATGTTAGTAACTATACATTTACTATTATAAGTATATTTATATGAAATTGTTATTTTATTCTATTGACAAACATATCGCATGATCATTATAGTTAAGTATTGAGTACATATTTTAATTAAGAGCATTTACGTATATGAATTTAAGTACATCTAGTAAGAGTTTACGATGGAGATTATCTGTATTAACGGTTTCTCTTTTCATGCTTGCATCTTTCTTTAATTTATTGTTAATAGGAGAAGCTCAGGCAGCAGCATTTACAGAGGCATCAATCAGGTTAGATCGTATGGGTGCAAGTGTTGCAACTGGTGCATCATACAGCATACTTGTCGTAGCAAAACCTGCTACAGCCGGCACTGAAGCCAGTGTACAAGTAGTATTTCCTACAACAAATGCGTTTACAGTTTCGGGTACTGCGACTTCATTAACAGTGTCAACCGCGTCGTTACCATCTACTTACCAGGGTGAAGCGTTAGTGGCATGGCCTGGTATTGGATCATCTGCGACTGCAGTATCGGGTGGAACTGTCACGTATTCAAGTACAGATCTGACAGTCGGTACTGAATATGGTTTCTTTATTACGGGAGGGATAACTAATCCGGCTACAGGAAATGCAGGTACTCATCAGATTACTATGACATCACGTACTTCTGCTCCGGCAACAATCGATACAAGTACGGTTTCAGTTGATACCGTAACAACTAATTCTGATCAGGTTACTGTTACGGCAACCGTACCGTCCACCTTTAATTTTGCTTTGAACACTAATTCAATATCACTTGGTCAGTTGAGTTCAAGTGCTATAACTACGGGAAACGTTACGGTAGACATAGATAGTAATGCGCCCAATGGGTGGATAGCGTGGATGCGTAGTGAGGGTGGCACTGCAACACTTGCATCAGCTTCAACTAGCGATACTATCGCCTCCACAGGTACAGTAAACGGTACTCCGGAAACAGCTTTAGCAGGAACTGAGAATTACATTGTCGATGTAAATGTGGCAGGAGGTACTAATAGTACGGGTAGCCGCACATTATCAGCTGAATATGATGGAAATGGAACTACGACTGGCGGTACTTTGTCTACAACCCATCAGCAAATTGCTCAGTCAACAGGTCTTGCCGACAGTGATACCTTAACATTGACGGCTATAGTAGCAATATCTGCACAGACTACAGCGGCAACAGATTATACGGACACATGGGAAGTGGTCGGTGCTGGTAATTTCTAAACTTTACAGCCAGATCTGTATTGCATATATCAATGTTTTCTGCTTAAATATCAAGTATGATTCCGCATAAAATCACTTATTTTATTACTGTGACACTTTTAGGTGTCATCCTGGTAGTCTCTATACCAAACAACGCACATGCTGCAACAGCTACTTCTTCTGCTACCGTTACTCCAAAACCAACGCCCCTGGTTCCTGACAAGGCCCCTGAAGTAGGAATTAATTTAGCCGTATCTCCTGTGTTTATTAATCTCACCACTGACCCGGGGGAAACGGTTGCCTCACAGATCAGAGTCAGGAACAATAACAACATTCGCGAATATCTGCAGATTAGTCTCATGAAATTTGAAAGCGATGCTACAGGTGAGCATCCTGTTATTACAGAGGTAAAAAGAGATGATCCTTTTCTGACATGGATATCATTTTCACAAAACCAGTTTATAGTTGATCCGAACGAAAGCAAAACAATACGATTTACAGTTACTCCCGATAAAAGTGCTGCTCTTGGATACTATTATGCAGTTGTTGTAAGTAGAATAGAGGAAAAAAATGCCAGTACGAAAGAAGCTGTCATAGCAGGCTCACCAGCCATTTCGCTTCTTTTGGAAGTGCGAAGTCCGTATGCAAAGCGTGAGCTGCAGTTACTTGATTTTAAGACAGACCATTTTATCTATGAATATTTACCAGTTACATTTGACATTGCAGTTAAAAATACAGGAAACATTCATGCCATACCTTTTGGAGACATATTTATTGATCAAGGCACTACGCAAGATATTGGTATTATTAGAGCCAATCAGACGAGAGGCAATATTCTCCCGCAAACAACGAGACATTATGTTGGACAATGGAGTGACGCATTCGCAGTGAGGGTTCCTAAAGATAAGACAAATAAGCAGGATAAAATAATATATGAAACAAAATGGGATCTTGAAAAAGCCAACAAATTTAGAATAGGTAAATATACAGCACACCTTCTTATGGTTTATGATAATGGACAACGTGATATACCTCTTGAGGCAACAGTGTCATTTTGGGTAATCCCTTGGAAAGAAACAGGAGTGGCGCTTTTGGTGTTCGGATTTGCAGTACTGGGACTAAAAAATACGTTCATTTCTATTATAAGAGCGATACGCAATATATTCCGACGACGTTAATATGTCCGAACTACAAAAAAAAGGTTTTTCTATAGAAGTATCTCCTGCATTTATTGAAATTTCTCTGGATAAACCTGATCAGGAAAAAGAAATAAAAATAACGTATAAAAACTACAGTAATCAGAATATTAATCTGCGCATATTTCCTATCGATTTTAAGCAAAAGAATGAGAATGGCGATTTGACCTTGCTAGGGCAACAGACGGAAGGGTATTCATATTCGCTGTCATCATTTCTTTCGTTTAATTCAACAGTTCTTGAAATAGATCCTCAAGGAACTGGTACACTGACTGTAAAGGCCAAAAACCGCCAGGATTTATCGCCAGGCGGACATTACGCTGCGGTGATTGCTACATTGAGTACTGATGCTGAAAGTACAGGCGCTGCAAAAATAGCACCCTCCGTTTCGTCATTGATTTTACTCCGAAAAGTGGGTGGTGAGAGATTTAATCTTTCACTTAAGGAAGTAGATTGGCCAGGTAGTCTTATAGCATTTAATTATCCTACAACAGTACATCTTCTCTTTCAGAATGAAGGAAACATACATATGGTTCCTTATGGACGCATTGAGATTCGAGATATGTTTAATCGACTCCTTTCAAAGGGTACTATAAATGTATCATCATCGCGTGTGCTCCCTGAGTCAAGACGTAGAATATCAGTGGATATGCAATCAACTCGAAAGAGCATGCCATTATCTGTGAATACGCTTGTTGTGTCAGGAAAAGATTCACTAAAAAAGACAACATTTTTATATAAAGGCACATATATCTATGCCGATGTTACATCAGTTATCATAGGTTTTGTATTATGTACACTCCTTATTATTTTTGCACTTAAACGTGCTCGTAAAAAAAGTGAAAAAAATAGTTAGTATTCTGTGTGGAATCCTTCTAGCTAGTATGTTCTTTGTACTTTTGAAGTCGTTTTATGATAAAAAAATTAGTACCGGTAGTATTTCTGAAAGGGCTAAATTATATTTGAATAAACAAAAACAGAATGACAATGGAGAATGGTCTGCAGTCAGTTCTGATGAAAAAGCAAACTCCAAGCCTGATAATCGATCATTTCAGGTGAAGGACTGTTTATCATTCAATGTCCCTTTTCCCGTACTAACGGTAAAGCAGGAAAAACCATGCTTTATGATGATAACAACGTCATCACCACGCGGACATATTCGAGTATATCGTACAACTACAACCCATGACTCTCTGGATGATGTGGGGGATATTACTATGCGTAGACAGGATAAGAATCTATACAAAGAGGAGACAGTAAATGTAAACAATAAATCGTTCCTTCTCTTTAAACGAATCGATGAGTTTTCATATGAAAATGTTGCTTTCTACTTAAGGAATAAAGATATTTTTATTATCAGCATGAGCTACCCCACCAGTGAAAATCTTGATAAGGATATGCTCGTTCTGGTTCATTCATTACAGATCCTCCAGCCTTAAATATGATATATTTGTATTGACAATGAAAGGTCTAAAAAATGCTACAGTACTGATGTCTGTGTTTATATTTTTTTCAATTCCTGCATCCACTAATTTTCAACTGAAAAGTTATGAATTTGGAGGTGGAAGCGGTACGGGAGATTCTACTAACTACTCTACTGAAGGAGTTGTAGAAGACTTCGGAGGTCCACAGGCATCAACCGGGTATAGTTTGAATGCAGGACTTGTTTTTGTGCAACAAGCAAATGTACCCGTAGCTCCTACATTTCAGAATACCGGTAGCTGGTATAATAAGTTGCAGTTTATCATAAACCAGTCGTCTAATCCTTCTGATGCAACATATGCGATAGCGATTTCTACCGATAATTTTACAACAACAAATTATATTCAGAACGACAATACGATTGGTGCAACACTTGGTGCAGAGGATTTTCAAACATACACTGACTGGGGCGGAGCATCCGGAGAATATGTTATTGGACTTACGCCAAATACAACGTATTACATAAAGGTAAAAGCAACACAGGGAAAATATAGCGAAAGTCCATGGGGGCCGGTGGTTTCAGTTGCAACGTCTCAATCTTCATTGGCGTTTGATATAGACACTTCCGCGAGTGATACGGAAACTGCCGCACCCTATAGTGTAGCCATGGGCGAGTTGAGTATTGGCTCTGTTACCACAGCTTCACAGAAAATTTGGATAGATATTGATACCAATGCAGAGTCCGGTGGATACGTCTATTTATATGATCAGTATGCCGGACTAAGAAGTGCCCACTCCAATTACACCATAACATCTGCTACAACTGATTTAGCAAGTGCCAATGAGGGTTTTGGATTGCGTTCTGGTTCAACAACACAGAGTGCTGGTGGTCCACTGGTAGCATTATCTCCATATAATGGCAGCAGCGATAATGTTGGAGTAGTCAATGCTACAGTAAACGAAGTTTTTTACACATCTTCAAGTCCTATAACTGCTGGCCGCGCTTCACTTATAGTAAAAGCTAAAGTTTCAAATGCGACACCTTCCTCGTCTGACTATTCCGACACACTTACTTTTATCGCTAGTAGTACCTTCTGAAATATCTATTATAGGTCATTAAATTTACCTTCCTGAATATAGTTATTTCGTATTGAATTTCAGCTCCTATTTCTGTAATAATGAATTATTAGATGAGATTTCTAATTTGATGCGAATAGTAAACTCTATAAGATTCTTAATCATTTCACTTTTAGTGATTGCAACGCTATATATTAGCGCGTCTGTTTCTGTCTATGGGGCTACAGGTATAAATCAGATAATAAACTTCCAGGGAAAAGTAGTAAATACAGATGGCACAAATGTAACGGATGGCACCTATGATTTCACTGTGAAACTCTACGATGGGGCGGCTTCAGGATCTTCTAATACTTATACAGAAACATGGTCGTCAGCGGCATTATGGTCTAGTACCATGTCATCTGCACCTACATCAGGCGGGGAATCACTCACATACTCATCCAATACGAACGAAAGTACCATAAAAGTGGGACAACTTATCTGGAATACAACAAAAGGTGAGGCTGTAACGGTTACTTCTGTTAATACCGGCACAAATGTTATGGGTATTTCACCCACACGACAGGCATGGGCAAACGGTGATACGATTACAAACAAAATTTATGTCAAAGATGGCGTTTTCAAAATTGCGATCAACTCACTCAACCAGGATCTTTCAGCAGTAGACTTCAATTCTGATTCCATTTTCATGGGAGTAAATTTTAATGCTGACGGAGAAATGAAGCCGCGTATACGCTTTACTGCAACACCATATGCTTTTAACGCGCAGAAGGTTAACGGATTGACTGTAACTGCAACAACCGGTACATTGACTATTCCAAACAGCACCACTATTGCCTTTTCTGGTTCAAATAACGCAACTTTTACGACGATAGGAACAACTGCTCTCACACTGCCAACTGGAGGAACGTTAGCAACTCTTGCAGGTACTGAAACTTTTACAAGTAAAACAATCGGTTCTACAGGTCTGACATTTTCAGGAGCTTCTTCAGATATTACAACAGGATCGAATGAGCATTTAGCACTTATGCCCAACGGTACAGGCAGTGTTGGAATCGGAACAACAAATCCACTTGCAAAGCTCGATGTGAATGGCACAGCATCAGTATCTGGTAATCTATCATTTGCTGGTGGTGTGCGTACCATAGGATCGACCTCTATGAACGATCTTATTTTTGGTGACTCAAGCACGGGTAACCTGACACTTCAACCTAGAGGATCAGCTGCGATTGGTCAGGTCCAGATTGGCGCTGGTGGCGCCGGGTCAACAACTCCTGATTATTTTGCACTCGATGTCAAGTCTAGCACTGGTGATCCCTCTGGTGGTTTTGAAGGTGCGATGTACTATAACACATTTGACAATAAGTTCCGTTGTTATCAAGGATCAGCATGGACAGACTGTATTGGTACTGGAGGTGCCGGGCCCTGGACTGATGGAACAGGCATTTCTTACCTAACTGACACCGCAGAGGACTTTGCTGTGGGCGGATCATCACTAGCATCCCCTCTGTCTGTAGATGTCTCACTTAACACGACAAGATTAGGGAGTGGAAGCTCATCAAACGCGGTATTAGGAATGTATGCATCAAATGGCAGTACAGGTACAGTTACATACACGACAGATGATCTATGGTCATTTGAAGGTGGAAGTATTGGTATTGGGACAACCGTACCGAATGGTAAATTAAATATAGCTGCAGGATCTACAAGTGAAGTATTGTTTAATATCAGTTCAGCACTAACTGGTATATTCGCAGTGTCGGTCGTCAGCAATGCTCCTAATATAGGTATGGGTGATACCAACTTGCAGACAAATCATACGTATATAGGAATTAGTGATACAGTTAAAACAATAGCGCTTAACTCGAGTGAATTAATTCAGTTAGGTGATATTGAGCAGGATGTGAATAATACTCTACTAAATATCGATACTTTAAATTCTAAATTTACATTTACAAATGGCACTGTTGGAATAGGAACAACTTCACCTACAACATATTTTCATGTAACGGGTGCAAAAGTTGGAAAAGCATTATCAATATTTGATGAAACTGGTGATCAGGCATTATTGACGGCCTCGGCCTCAGGTGTTACAAAATTTCTTGTAGATCATAGTGGGAATGTAGGTATCGGAACGACTGCCCCCCTTGGTGCTCTTGATGTGCGCGGTAATATATATATGAATGATGGGGGCAGCACTGGTTCGCCGGTCCTCTCCTTTTGGAATGACACAAATACGGGATTGTACAGGAATTCCAATGATGTATTGAGCTTTGTGGCAAACGGGCAACCCGGATTAACGCTTGATGGAACTGCGGGTGTTGGTCGCTTTATAGTAGGTGCCCGCAATTCGCAACCCGTATCCAGACTGCAACTTATTGATGATAACAATAATACAGCTTCTGGGTTAACATTCGGTGAAAGCGCATCAACATATATGCAAATATATAAATCAGGATCAAATAAATTGAATATCAGTGGCGGTAACGTAGGAATAGGAACTACTAATCCTATAGAAGTGCTAGATATTGTGGGAAATGCAACAATTTCGGGAAACCTTGTCTTTGATTCTGGAACGCGCAGTATTGCTGGACGAGCATTTAACACACTGACAATTGGGGATTCACAAACAGGGAATTTATCTTTACAACCTAAAGGTACTTCTATCACGGGAAATGTGCAAATAGGAGCGGGAGCTGGAGGAAGTACAACACCAGACTTATTAGCACTTGATATCAAGTCAGACGCAGGTGATCCTACGGGTATGAACGGTGCAATTTATTACAATGCAAATAGCAGCAAATTCCGGTGTTATCAGGGCGGAGCCTGGGCAGATTGTATAGCCGCCGGAAGCGATACGGATAAAATCACATTCCTTCCGTGGAGCCCTTACAACAGCACCACTCCTGTTACAAATCTTACCGTGACAGGTATCGGATGTATGGCAACTACCAATATGTCAGCTGTAGGCTCTAAAGGGGGAACTTTTGCAGTCGATATGGATACGTATAGTAACGTCATTTTGCGATATAGTGGCAGCGTGACAGGTGCTCAGACGGGTACGGTTACTGTCCGATTAAGAAATTATACTGATGCGACAGACACAGTGACTACTACTTTTAATAGCAATACAACATGTACAGATAGATCAAGTGCAAATACAGATATCAGTGCTCTTACCGGGATTAAAGTATTTGGTTTGCAGATAGGAGATGCAACTACAACAGACGACCCAGGGTTATCAGGAGTAGTCGTTGAATTTTCTAAATAATGTATGAGAAAGAAAAAAATTATAGCTTTGGGAACCACAATATTCGTAACTTTTATGTTTCTTGCAGGATTTGTCGGATATGTTATCTATCGTGATAACCAGAAATTACAAAAGGAAAATGCAGCTGATCATCGTAAGCGGGTATTACTCGCACTCAGTAAAGTAATGATACTGCCAGAAAATGAGACCCCAGATGTCTTACTAATCAGAGAGAAAAATGAAACTTTGAAACGCATACCTGTTTTAAGAAAAGCTAAAACAGGTTATGAGATAATTATATATCCACGATATCATAAAAAAGCTATCATTTTTGATCCGAAGTCAAACAGGATTGTTGATATGTTACCTATCAATAATTTAAACGGCCAGGGTTCTATTACAGAGTTTGGAGATCTGGGAAAATAATGAAAATTATATATATTATAATCGGTTGTTTAGTTATACTACTCTACCCATCAAATGTACATGCAGTAACATGGGAAGTAAAAACCGCAACTCATATGCGGATGACGGTACAGGGACAATGCCGGAGTGAAGAAATTATGATCTATCTTGCACCCAGAGGTACACGCAAAGCATTGTATTCTTCAGGAGCAGTGTGTAAAAATGGTGAATTTTTACTGGATGAGGATTTATCACAATGGGTACTACCGGAAGGTGATTATGATGTGATACTTGGTGTAAATGGTGTTTTAGATTATTCAAAATCTACCACAGTAAATGTAAAGAAAAAAAGTAAAAAAATGGCAGATAATACACCAATAACTCCTGATCCCCTTCAGTCAATCGAACCAAAATCATCTCAAATAAACGAAACAGTTTCACAGATGTCAACATTGATTGCAGATCTGGAAATATATGTAGATAATAGTACTTATCCTACACCTGCAAAAACTGCCATTACGTTTCTTCTGGATGCCATGAAAGATAGTATCGACAGGCTATCGAGCTTGTTACTTCATATTTCAGATACACTACCTATAGATGAGCCGGTTGTGCCTTCCTCAACTGATTCAAGTCAGATTACGGGTGCACCACCAGCCATTATTCCGACTATTCTGACTCCTCCAATTAGTGGCAACCCCTCATCGAGCTCTTCCGCAGAGCCTACGGAATGATTTACATCACCCGGTAAATTTGGTATATTGACAGCATGCAATATAAAAAGCCTAAAGTTGTTGTGATACTTTCCTGTACCGGGTTAGTAATTGCACTTTGTGCTGCTGTCTTTTTTTATTTACAATATAGAAAAGTCACGATTAAAAGTGATGAATCAACTAAAACGGT